>NZ_JBYTEP010000007.1:0-123709 GCF_058792015.1 Cellulomonas sp. EB106-03-03-XG116 | reverse complement strand
CCCCCCCCCCCCCCCCCCCCCCCCCCCCCCCCCCCCCCCCCCCCCCCCCCCCCCCCCCCCCCCCCCCCCCCCTCCCCCCCCCCCCCCCCCCCCCCCCCCCCCTCCACCCGTTTCCACTCGGGGGCGTGGACGGGCAGGGGCGGGCGGGGCCGTCGACGGGCGGCGCGGGGCCGCGTCGGCGAGCATGGGGCGTGGCCTCCGACCTGCACGCGAGCACCCCCGAGAACGCGACCGGGAGCACCGCGGCTCGCCCCTCCGGCCACGGCCGGCGCCCGACCCGCGGGCGGTGGCTCGTCGCCACGACCGAGTACGCCGGGCTCACCCCGTACACCGGCGGCATCGGGCGGCACTACGCCTCGCTGCTGCCCGCGCTCGTCCGGCAGGGCGCGGCCGTCGACCTGCTGGTGCTCGCGGACGGCCCCCTGCTACCGGACCCCGACCTCGGCGGCGTCCGGCTGGTCGGCCACGTCCGGCCGCCGCGCGCCCGGGTCCCCGCGCTGCTCGCCCGCGCGGCCGCCGTGCGCCGCGTCGTCCGCGCCGGCCGCTACGACCGGGTGTTCCTGCCGGAGTGGGCCGCGCTCGGGGTCGGGCTGCCGGCGGGGGCGCCGCTGCTGACCAACCTCGCGACCAGCACCCGGCTGGCGAACGAGGTCGCGGGCTTCACGCCGCGCTCGTTCGGCCTCCGGGGCGGCGCGGTGGTCGCCGTGCAGAGCCGGCTCGAGGACCGCCAGGTGCGGCGCTCGGCGGGGCTGGTGGCGATCTCCCGCGCGATGCAGCGGTGGACCGAGGGCGCGTTCACCGGGCTGCCGCCCGCGCGGGTGGTGCGGAACTGCATCGACGTGGCGCACGTGCGCCGGGCGGCGGGGTCCGCGGACCTGCCCTCGGGCTGGCCCGGGGACGGGGTTCCGGTCGTGCTCTTCCTGGGCCGGCTCGAGCGCCGCAAGGGCGTCACGGACGCGTTCGCGGCGTTCGCCGAGGTCGCCCGGCGGCACCCGACGGCGCGGCTGGTGCTGGCGGGCGCGAGCGGGGACCGGCGGTTCGAGCCCGACCGTCCCGCCCTGCTCGCGCTGCTGCCGCCCGGGGCCCGGGACCGGGTGACCTGGCTCGGGCACGTCGACGACGACACGCTCTACCGGGCGGTCCGCGAGGCCGCGGTGACGCTGTGCCCCTCGCGGTGGGAGGGGTTCGGCAACGCCGCCCTCGAGGCCAAGGCGATCGGCGGGGCGGTCGTCGTCACGACCGGCAGCGGCTACGACGACTTCTGCACCGACGGCGAGGACAGCCTCATGGTGCCGCCCGCCGACCCCGCCGCGCTGGCGGCCGCGGTGCTCCGCCTGCTCGACGACCCGGTGCTGGCCGCGACCCTCGGCGCCCGGGCGGCGGCGGGCGCGGAGCACTGGACCGCGGACCCGGTGACGGCCGACCTCCTGGACGCGGCGGACGCCCTCCTGGGCCCGGCCCGCCCCTGACCCGCCAGGCCGCGAGTGCACATCCGACACGTCGAGTGCCTACCCAGCGGATAGGCACTCGACGTGTCGGGTAGGCACTCGCGGGCAGACGGGCTCGCCGCCGCGCGTCAGGCGCGGCGCCAGGTCGTGCCGTCCCAGCGGACCGCGCCCGCCTCCGCGAACGCGCGCAGCCAGCCCTCCATCGGCCACCGGCCCCAGCGGCGGGCGAACCGCGCGCCGTTGCGGAGCACGTCGTCCAGGTGCTGCCACGGCGGGCTGCTCGTCGGGTGGTGCTGGTGGTACGCGTGCGCCCCGCCGACCCAGGCCAGCGGCACGCCCGCCGCCCGCAGCGCGTACCCGAAGTCCGTGTCCTCGCCGCCGTAGCCCTCGTACCCCTCGTCGAACCGGGGGCCGTCCGCCCAGCGCCGCGCGGTGAGGGCGAACGACAGCGACCAGAACAGGTCGTACTCGCCGTCCCCGGCCAGGACGACCTCGCCGTCCGCGGGGGCCGGCCGCGCCGGGTGCGGGCGGGTCGCGGCCGCGAGCGCCGCCGGGTCGTCGACGACCGCTCCGGCCGGCAGGTAGGTGACCGGCCCGCACAGCACCGCGTCCGGGTGCGCGGCCGCCGCGGCCGCGTACCGGTCGAGCAGGTCGGCCCCGGGCACGCAGTCCGCGTCGAGCAGCACCAGGAGGTCGGCCCCGAGCGCCACCGCCCGGTCGGCGCCCGCGTTCCGCGCCGCCGCCAGCCGCAGGCCGTCGGGGCCGGGCGGCACCCGGAGCACCGCGTCGGCGTCGAGCGCGGGCGGCACGTCGGCGCCGACCCACACGACCACCGCGAGCACCGCCGGGTCCCGCCGGACCGCCGCGAGCTGCCGGCGCAGGTGGTCGACCCGCGGCGCCGAGCACAGCGTCACGACGGCGCGCCGGCCCGCCGGGCCCCGCACCCCGCTCCCCGGCACGCCGGCCACGCCGGACGGCGACGTCACCACGTGCCGTGCCCGCGCGCCACGTCCGCGATCGCCTCCGCAGCCCGCGCCGCGGCGCCCGCCGTCGCCCACACCGACCAGTCGGGCTCCAGCGCGTCGGCCCGCTCGAGCACCTCGGGCCAGCGCGCCGGCTCCGGCCACGTCGGCTCGACGACGGCGAGCCCGGCGCGGTCGAGCGCCCGGGCGGTCACGGCCTGCTCGTCGAACGGCCGGTCCTGCGGCACCACCACGGCCCGGGCCCCGGCGACCGCCAGGTCCGCGACCGAGTTCTGCCCCGCGAACGACACCACGGTCCCCGCGGCCGCCAGCTCGCGCCACGGGTCGTCGGACCACGTCCCGCCCGCGCCGAGCGCCGTCCAACGGTGCCCGGGCGTCACGCGCGCGGCGGCGTCGACGTGCTCCGCGGTCACCCCGGAGCCGCCCCGCCCGCCCAGCACCAGCACGCCCGCGCGCTCGCCGGCGGGCACCTCGCGCCCGTCGAACCGGCTGATCCCGCCGGTGAACACGACCCGGTCGCGCACGGCGTCCAGGTGCGGGGCGGGGACGACGTCCGCCGGCCACGGCGCGAGCACCCGGGCGGCGGCGCGCAGGCCGAGCGCGTGCGGCTCGTCGTCCCGCACCCCCGGCTGCGCGACGAGCACCGGCGGGACGCCGAGCAGCCGCGCGAGCACGGTGACCTCGACCGACACGTCGACGACCACCGCCGCGGCGCCCCGCGCGTCGAGCTCGCGGGCGATCCGCGCGAGCCGCCCGCGGTGGCCCGGGTGCAGCAGCGGCGCCCAGTGCAGCAGCCCGCCCGCGGCCGGGTCGGCGTCGGACGGGCTGCGCCCGGTGCCGGGGTCGGGCTCGTCGTCGCGGTCCAGGTGCACCCAGTCGACGTGCGCGGGCAGCCCGGCGGGCTCCGGCAGCGTGCTCAGCGCGACCACGTCCGCGTCGAGGTGCGGCGCGACGGCGCGCAGCCGGCCGAGGTGCCCCGACCCGTGGTGGTGCACGTACCAGGCGACGGTCGGCCGGGTCACGCGATCAGCTCCGCGGCGGCGCTGCTCTGGGCCACCAGCGCGCGGAACACCCGCTCCAGGGCGTCGACGCGGGCGTCCAGCCCGTAGTGCCGACGGGCCGAGGCGCGCACCGCGACGCGGAAGCCCGGCTCGGAGGCCGCCCGGGTGGCGAGCCGGTCCGCGGCGGCCGCGAGGGCGGCCACGTCGCCGCGGGGCACGGCCGACATGCCGGTGGCGGTGCGCGCGATCTCCCGGATGCCGCCGGCCCCGAACGCCGCGACCGGCGTGCCGCACATCAGCGCCTCCGGGCCGACGAGGCCGAACGGCTCCTCCCAGGCCGGGGTGCCGAGGGCGCACGCGCTCCGGCCGATGAGCCGCGCGAGGGCGGGCTGGTCGAGGAGTCCGACGTACCGGACGCCGTCGCCGACGTGCGGCAGGACGTGCCGCTCGGCGTACTCGCGGTCGCCGATCCGGCCCGCGATGGTCAGCTCCCGGCCCAGCAGGCGGGCCGCCTCGATCGCGAGGTGCGGCGCCTTCTCCGGGACGAGCCGGCCGGACCACACCAGGCCGTCCCCGCCCGGCCCGGCGGGCCAGTCGGCGGCGTCGATCCCGTTCGGCAGCACGGTGGCGTCGACGACCGGGGCCCACTCCCGCCGGGTGTGCGCGCTGACGGCGAGGAACCGGGTGCCGCGGGCGCGCGCGGCGGCGTCCACCAGCTCCGGCTCGAGCGGCGTGTGCAGCGTCGAGACCATCGGAACCCCGAGGTCCGCCGCCCGGCGCAGCGGCAGCCCGTGCAGGCAGTGGTTCGAGATCACGTCGTACCGCGCCGGGTCCCGGGCGATCACGTCGAGCGCCCGGTCCAGCGCGGGCACGGACCGCTCGAGGTAGGCGTCCGGGTAGTGCGAGTCGGTGGCGCGCGCGCCCGCGGGCCAGTCGAGGGTCGGCAGCGCGAACTCAGCCGGCCCCCCGTCGAGGAAGTCGGAGCCCCGCACGGCGATGAGCGACACCTCGTGGCCGCGCGCGCGGAGCGTGCGCACCTCGTTCCACACGGCGGACTCCAGCCCGCCGGCGTGCGGCTGCCGGATCGGGAAGCGGAGCGGCGCAACGACCACCACGCGCAGCGGCGACCCGGTCACCGGGACACCCCGGCGAGCAGGCGGCGGTAGAGCGCGGCGTGCTGCTCGGCGGCGGCGCGGTCCGCCGCCAGCCGTCGCTCGCGCCGGTCGCGGACCAGCGCGGCGCGCTCGACGGTCCCGGGACGCGTCGCCGCGTCGCCGAGGAGCGCGCGGAGCGCAGCTGCCAGCCCGGGAGCGTCCCCGACCGGCCCCGACGTCGCGACCGAGCCGTCGGGGTGCTGCTCGGCGTAGTGGCCGACGGCGGGCGCGGCGACCGGGACGCCGAGGTCCCAGCACAGCTCCAGCCAGCCGGAGTGCGTGCCGTGCGCGTAGGGCAGCACGCACGCGTCGAGACCCGCGAGCGCGGCGGCGAGGGCGCGGTCGTCCAGCCGGTCGTGCTCGACCAGGTCGACCGCGGGGCCGGCCGCGGCGCACAGGGCGCGGACCTCCGCGCGGGCCGCCTCGTCCCGGACCCTGCGGTGCAGCCGCACCTCGGCCCGGACCGGGAGGCCCGACGCGCGCAGGTCGGCGACGGCCGCCAGCAGCGCCCGGGTCGCGGCGGGGGCGTCGACGTTCGGCCGCAGGTCCTTGAGGTGCAGGCCGACCACGCGCTCGGCACCGGGCGCGCGGGGCGTCCCGTCGTCGGGGACCGCGTCCAGCAGCCGCGGGTGGGGCACGACCAGCGCGTCCCGTCCCCAGCGCGCGCGGATCTCCGCGGCCGCGCCGGGCGTGAGCGTGACCAGCGCGTCGGCGCCGGGCACCAGCACGTCGAGCTGCGCGCGGTACCCGTCCTGGTCGGTGAGCTGGGGGTGCTCCAGGTCGTGCACCGTGACCACGACGGGCCAGCCCTGCTCGCGCGCCGCGGCCAGCGTGCGGGCCAGGTGCTCGGGGGCGAACGACTCGGTGCCGAAGTGCACGTGCAGCAGGTCCGCCTCGGCGGCGTGCGCCCGGACCCACGCGGGGTCGAGCACGACGGGCGGCCACCAGCGACCCGGCTCCGCGCCGGGCGGGGTGGGGTCGGGCAGCAGCTCGACCCCGGGCGCGGCGGTGACCCGCGCGACGTACGGGTGCCCGGCGGGCACGGAGGCGACGCGGACCGTGCGGCTCGTGGACCGCGGCGAGCCGGCGGTCGGTGCGAGGAGCTGCGACATGCGGTCCTCTCGTCGTCGCGGGCGCGCTGCCCGGTCCCCGAGCAGCGCGGCGTCGCGGTGGTGCGGGAAGTGTCGCGCGGTTGCCGCCTCCCCGCGACTCGACCACGATTGCCGCGATGACCAGGACCGACACCCCCGCGCTCCTTCTCACGGGCCCGCCGCGGCACGGCGTCGTCCGGTACGCGGGCGACCTCGCCGCGCACGTCCGCGCCCTGGACGCGGACGTGCGGGTGCTGCGGGTCGACGACCCCGCCGGGCTGCCCGCCGCGGCCGCGGGGCTCGGGCGGGCGCACCTGCACGTCACGGACCGGCTGCTCGGCTCCTCGCCCGACGCGGCGGCCGACCTCGTCGAACGGCTGGCGGCGGCGTGCCGGCTGACGGTCACGCTGCACGACGTGCCGCAGGAGTCGGACGGTCCGCGGAACCTCCCCCGGCGCACCGCCGCCTACGCCCGGGTCGCCGCCGCGGCGGCGGGGGTCGCGGTGAACAGCCGGCACGAGGCGCTGCTGCTCGCCGAGCACGGGGTGCTGGCGGACGGGCGCGCGCGGGTCGTGCCGCTGGGGGCGACGGCCGCGGGCGGCGGCGCCGGTCCCGCCGCGGATCCCGCCGCCGGTCCCGACGCCGGCCCGGCTGGGTCCGGCGCCCCGCTGGTCGCCCTGGTCGCCGGCTTCCTCTACCCCGGCAAGGGGCACGACGACGTCGTCCGGGCCGTCGCCGACGCCGCGGACCTGCTCCGCGCGGGCGGCGCCCCGCCCGGCGAGGTGGCGGTCGTCGCGGTCGGCGGCCCCTCCCCCGGCCACGAGGACGAGGTCGACCGGCTGCGGGCCCTGGCGGAGGGGCGCGGCGTCGCCCTCCGGGTCACCGGCGGCCTGGACGACGACGCGTTCCACGCGGCGCTGCGCGAGCCGGGCGTCCCGGTCGCGGCGCACCGGCACCTGTCGGCGTCGCGCACGCTGCTCGACTGGGGCGAGGCCGGGCGGCGGCCGCTGGTCGTCGACTCGCGGTACGCCCGCGAGATGGCCGCCCTGCGCCCCGGGACGCTCGCGCTGTACCCGCCGGACGCCCTCCCCACCCACCTCGCCCGCGCCTGGGCGGACCCGGCGGCGACCGCGCTGCCGGCGGGGACGTCGCTCGCGCCGACGCTCCGGGACGCGGCGGCGGCGTACCTCGCGTGGTGGGCCGGCGACGCCGGCGCGTCCGGTGGGGCCGCCGCGTGACGCCCGCCGGCCGCGCCCTGCCCGGCAACCGGTGGGACCTCCTCGACGGCGTGTCCCCGGACTCCCCGCCGACCGTCTCGGTCGTCGTCGTGCACTACGACCAGCAGGCGGAGCTCGACCGCACGCTGCACGCGCTGTCGCGGCAGGACCACCCGGCCGACCGCACCGAGGTGATCGTGGTCGACGACGGGTCGCCGGAGCCGCCCCGGGTGCCCGACGGCGTCCGGCTGCTGCGCCAGGAGGACCGCGGGTTCCGGGTCGCCGCCGCGCGCAACCTCGGCGCCGCGGCCGCCACGGGCGACGTGCTGGTGCTCCTCGACGCCGACACCGCCCCCGAGCCCGGCTACCTCCGCGCGCTCGCCCGGCTGCCCGCGCTCGCCCCGGACTGCCTCGCGGTCGGCCGGCGGCGGCACGCGGACCTGGCGGGCGTGCCCGCGGACGCACCGGTCGAGCGCGCCGGCCCGGAGCACGAGCTGACCGAGCCCGCCTGGCTCCTGGACGGCTACCGGCGCAGCCGCGACCTGCTCGACGCGGACGACCGGTCCTACCGGTACGTGATCGGAGCCGTCACCGCGTGCAGCCGCGCGCTGTTCGCCGAGGTCGGCGGGTTCGACGAGGGGTTCTCGGCGTACGGCGGCGAGGACTGGGAGTGGACCTACCGGGCCTGGCTGGCGGGCGCCGTCCTCGCGCACGTCCCGGAGGCGGTCGCCTGGCACGACGGGCCGGACTGGTCCGGCCGGGACGAGGCGTCCCGGGCCGCGAAGAACGCCGAGGCGCTGCGGCTCGCCGACCTGGTGCCGGTCCCCGGGTCCCGACCGCGCGGGCTGCCCTCCGGGCGGGTCGACGTGCTGGTGCACCCGCCCGGGGGCGAGGCGTCGGCGGCGCAGCGGTTCGTGTCGGTCGACTCGGTGCTGGCCGCGCTGCCGGGCGCCGAGGCCGCGCCGGACGCCGACGGCCCGGGCGCCACCCCCGACGACCCGCGTCTCGATCGCGTCCGCCTCGACGTCGTCCTCGACCGCCCGCTGCGCGCGACCGACCCGCGGGCGGTCGCCGAGGCGGTCGAGCGGGTGGCCGCCGAGGGCCTCGGCGAGCTCGCCCTGCTCGGCCCGGACGGCGCGCCGCTGCTCCGGGTGGTGTCCCGGCGCGCCCGCGCCCGCGAGCGCCGCTGGGGCCGGGACGACCTGTTCCCGCGTGCGACGTCCGCGGCCGGGGGCCTGGTCCCGCTGACGGACGAGCCGGACCTGGAGGCCTACCTCGGCGGCTGGTGACCCGGTCAGCCCGCGGCGTCCACCGCCGCACCGGCCCGCGCCGCGGCCACGACCGCGCCCCGCTCCGTCGCCGGGAACCGCGCCAGCACGGCGGCCAGCGTCCCGGCGTCCTCGTTCGCGCCGAACGCCTCGGCGTGCGGCTGGAGCGCCACGCTGTCGGCGAGCGACCCCGCGGGCACCGGGTCGAAGCCGAGCGCGTCCACGAACGCCGCGACCTCGGCCGCGGCCGCCGCGTCGTCCGCCGCGACCGCGATCGCCCGCCGCCCCGGCGTCCCCGCGGGCAGCGGGCCCTCGTCGAGGTCGTGGTACCCCATGTGGTTGAAGGCCTTGACCACCCGCGCGCCCGGCAGGGCCTCGGCCACGAGCACGCTGGTCGCCACCGCGGGGTCGGCGAGGTCGGGCCGCTCCCCGTCGGTCTCCCACCAGTAGTTCATCGCGTCGACGACGAGCCGCCCGGCCAGCAGGTCGCCCTCCCGCTCGACCACCTCGGGCAGCCGCCCGAGCGGCAGCGCGAGCACCACGAGGTCCGCGCGCGCCGCCTCCCGCGCGTCGACGGCCCGGGCGCCCGGCGCCAGCACCTCGACGATCAGCCGGATGCGCTCCGGGTCGCCCGAGCCCGCGACCGCCACGTCGTACCCGGCCGCCACCGCGAGCCGCGCCAGCACGGTGCCGACCTTGCCGGCCCCGAGGATCCCGACGGTCGTCACGCGGCGCCCTCCGCGAGCAGGTCGCGCACCATCGGCGCGACGCGGCTGCCGAACAGCTCGACGGCGCGCAGCCGGTCGCTCACCCGCAGCGGACCGCCGGTGTAGACGAGGTCGAACCGGCTCACGTCGAGGCTCGACACGGTCCGGGCGATCTTGCGGGCGACCGTCTCCGGCGAGCCCACGTAGAGCGAGCCGTGCGCCACCTCGGCGTCGAACTCCGCGCGGCGCAGCGGCGGCCAGCCGCGGTCGGCGCCGATGGCGTCGCGCATCTGCTTGTACGGACCGTAGTACGCCTCGAGCGCGGCCTCGTCCGTCTCGGCGACCAGGCCGTGCGAGTGCACGCCGACCCGGCCCTCGGGGGAGCCGAGCTGCGCGGTCGCCCGGCGGTACAGGTCGACGTACGGCCGGAACCGGTCCGGCTCCCCGCCGATGATCGCGAGCATGAGCGGCAGGCCGTAGTGCGCCGCGCGGACCACCGACTGCGGCGAGCCGCCGACGCCCACCCAGGTCTCCAGGCCGCCCGCCGTCTTCGGGTAGACGTCGGCCGCCTCCAGCGGGGCGCGGGTCGTGCCCGACCACGTCACCGGCTGCTCGCGGAGCAGCTGGGCGAACAGCTCGATCTTCTCCTCGAACAGCACCTCGTAGTCCTGCAGGTCGAACCCGAACAGCGGGAACGACTCGGTGAACGACCCGCGGCCGAGCATCACCTGGGCGCGGCCGCCGGACAGCGCGTCGAGCGTGGCGAACCGCTGGAACACGCGCACCGGGTCGTCGGAGCTCAGCACCGTGACGCCGGACGCGAGCCGGATCCGGTCCGTGCGGGTGGCGATGCCCGCGAGCACGGTCTCGGGCGACGACAGCGCGAAGTCGGGCCGGTGGTGCTCGCCGAGCGCGATGACGTCCAGGCCGACCTGGTCGGCCAGCACGGCCTCGTCGACCACGCGGCGGATCGCCTCGGGGTGGCTGAGCAGGCGCCCGGTGGCGTCGTCGGTCGGCAGGTCGCCGAAGGTGTCCAGGCCGAGCTGCAGGGCGGTCATGACGGGGTCCTCCCGGGTCGTCGTCGGCACCCATCGTGCGCGGCTTCCGTTGAACAATCAACTACCGGGCGGGATTCCGGCGCCGTCCCGGCCGGCGCGGCGGGCCGGGACGACGTCAGGCCACGACCGTGCGCGCCGGCGCCGCCGACCGCACCGCGCTGCCCACCGTCGACTCCCGGGCCACGACCTCGAAGTCCGTGATCACCTCGACGTGCTCGTCCGGCGCGGTGCCCGCGACCCGCGCGAGCAGCAGGTCCACCGCGGTCTGCGCGATCTGCTCCCGGCCCGGCGCGACCGACGACAGCGGCGGCGACGCGTAGGCCGCGTCCTCGATGTCGTCGAACCCGATCACCGCGACCTCCTCCGGCACCGCGACGCCCCGGTCGTGCAGGGCGTGCAGGGCGCCGATCGCGAGGGCGTCGTTCAGGCCGAACACCGCGTCGATCTCGGTCCCGGAGTCGAGCATCCGCTCCATCGCCTCCGCGCCGGTCGACCGGTGCCACAGCCCCGCCTCGCCGAGCAGCGCCGGGTCGAGCGGCAGGCCCGCCTCCGCGAGCGCCTCCTCGTACCCGCGCTGCCGCAGGGCGGCGCTGCCGACGGTCTCGCCCTCGTGCGACCCGATGAGCGCGATCCGCCGGCGGCCGGTCTCGATCAGGTGCCGGGTCGCCGCGCGGGCGGCCTCGACGTTGCTCATCGTCACGTGGTCGGCGGGGCCGCCGAAGATCCGTTCGCCGAGCAGCACCATCGGGAAGTCGACCGCGAACGACGCCCGGTCGTCGGTCCCGAGCGCGAGCGGCGAGAAGATCAGCCCGTCGGTGAGGTGCCGGCGCTGGCCGTGCAGCACCTCGAGCTCCCGCTCCCGGCTGGCGTTGGTCTGCTCGATCAGCACGATCACGCCGCGGCGCTCGGCGGCCTGGATCACGGAGTCCGCGAGCTCGGCGAAGTACGGCAGGCTCAGCTCGGGCACGGCCAGGCCGATCATCCCGGTCCGGCCCTGGCGCAGGTTCCGGGCCGACAGGTTCACCCGGTAGCCGAGCTGCTCGATGGCGGCCTCGACGCGGTCCTTGGTGCCCGGGCGGATGTACGGGTACCCGTTGATGACGTTCGAGACCGTCTTGATGGACACCCCGGCCAGCGCCGCGACGTCCTGCATGGTCACGCCCGCCTGGCGCCGCTTCCCGGTCACCGGACCACCTCCTCCGCCACGTGCTGCCCGACCCGGTCCCTGCCGACGCCGGCCGCGCCGCGCCCCAGCGTAGGGGCGCGGCGCGGCCGGCGGGTCACGCGTCCGGGGTGGGTCCGGTCGTCACCGGCCGCCGAGCCCGGTGGTGGCGACCGCCTTGACGATCTGCCGCTGGAACAGCATGAACAGCAGGATCAGCGGCAGGGCGGCGATCACGGCCGAGGCCATCGTCTGGGCGTAGATCGTGCCGTAGGCGTTCTTCACCGTCGACAGACCGACCGGCAGCGTCATGAGGTCGGGGTTGTTGGTGACGATGAACGGCCACAGGAAGTTGTTCCACGCGCCGATGAACACGAAGATCGCGACCGCCGAGACGATGGGCCGGGAGATCGGCAGCACGATGGACCAGAAGGTCCGCCAGTGCCCCGCCCCGTCCACCCGCGCGGCGTCCTCGATCTCCTGCGGCACCTCCGCGAAGAACTTGCTGAAGATGTAGACCATCACCGGCGCCACCAGCTGGGGCAGGATCACGCCCTGGTAGGTGTCGACGAAGCCCAGGGCCTCCATCTGCCGGAACAGCGGCACGATGAGGATCTGGCCGGGGACCGCGATCAGCGCGATGGTCGCCGCGAACAGCAGATTCTTGCCGCGGAACCGGGTGCGGGCGAACCCGTAGCCGGCCAGCGCGCACGCCGCGACGGTGAGGATCGTGACCGACCCGGCGACCAGCAGCGTGTTCGCCATCCAGCGCGGCACCTCGCCGCGCTCGAACACCGTGCGGTAGTTCTCCAGCGTGAACCCGCCGTCGGGGAACCACTGCAGCGGCACGGACTGGGCCTGCGCCTCGGTCTTGAACGAGGTGTCGACCGCCCAGAGCATCGGCAGCAGCCAGGACAGCGCGAGCACCACGAGCAGGACGACCGACAGGACGGTGGCGACCTTGCTGCGGCCGAGCACCAGGCTGCGGGTGCGGCGGTTCTCCTCCCGGCGCTCCGCGTAGGCGCGGCGGAACCCGCCCGTCGCGGGGGCGGTGAGCGTGTCAACGGCCACGGCGCTGCTCCTTCCGGCGAGCGGTGGTCAGCACCTGGAACCCGACGGCGACCACGATGATGAGCGCGAAGTAGATGTAGGACATCGCCGAGGCGTAGCCCATCCGGTACCCGGTGAAGCCGGTGTCGTAGATGTACTGCAGGATCGGCCGGGTCACCCCGTCCGGGCCGCTGCCGCCGTTGAAGGCGATGAACATCTGGTCGAACACCTTGAGCGACGCCAGGACCTGCAGCACGGTGATGAGCACGGTCGTCGACCGGAGCTGCGGCAGCGTGATCGACCACAGCCGGCGCCACGAGCCCGCGCCGTCCAGCGCCGCGGCCTCGTACATCTGGTCCGGGATGGCCTGCAGCGCCGACAGGTACAGCAGGAAGTTGAAGCCGACCGTCCACCAGAGCGTGAGCAGGGCCATCGACCACATGGCGACGCTCGGGTCGGTCAGCCAGCCGACCTTGTCCAGCCCGAGCCGGTCGAGCCAGTAGTTGAAGAAGCCGATCTCGGGCTGGTAGAGCCAGACCCAGATCTGCACGACGACCGCGACGGGCAGCATGTACGGCGCGAAGAACGCCAGCCGCCACACCCACTGGCCCGGCAGGCCGGTGTAGACCAGCAGCGCCATCGCCAGCGCGATCACCACCAGGGGGATCGTGCTCATCAGGGTGAACGCGACGGTGTTGCCCAGGGTGGACCACATGACGGGGTCGCCGAACGCCTCGGCGTAGTTGTCGAGCCCGACCCAGCCGCCGTTGCCCATCAGCGACTGCTCGGTGAAGCTCAGGCCGAGGCCCCAGAGCGTCGGGACCACCAGGAACAGCACGGCGATCACGACGAACGGGATGACGAACGGCCAGCCGCTGCCCTCGCGGCGGCTGCGGCCGCGACGGGTGGGGCGGTCGGGGGTGCGCGGCGGCGAGACGGTGCCGGTCGCCTGCGACTGGGACGGTGTGGTGACGGTGCTCATGTCTGCGATCCCTTCCGTCACGCCGGCGGCTTGGTCTTGAGGGCGGCGTCGAGGCTGCCGATCAGGCGGTCGACGGCGGCCTCGGGGGACGACTTGTCGAGCCAGGCGCCCTGCAGCGCCTCGCCGACGCGCGCCTGGAAGTCCGACCCGGAGCCGGTGAACCACGCCTGCGGGTCGAAGACGGCCTCCTCGCTCGCCGCCGCGTAGTGCGACTGCGGCACCTTGGCCTGGTACTCGGCGGACTCGGTGACCTCGCGGTTCGCCGGGATGTGCCCGCCGTCGGACCAGAGCAGCGACTTGTTGAGCATCGCCGCGACCGTCGCGTAGGCCGCCTCGCGCTTCTCCGGGTCGAGGTTGAGCTGGTGCGGCAGCACGAACACGTGCGAGTCGCCGTAGGTGGCCGGGGTGCCGAAGATGGTCGGCATCGGCATGGCGTCCACGTCGACGCCCGCCGTCAGGAACGACTGCAGCTCCCAGTTGCCGTTGAAGCACATCCCGACGCGGCCGGTGGAGAAGTTCGCGACGGCCGACGGGTAGTCGGAGTTCGCGATGGCCACGGTGTCGTCGAGCCAGGACTGCACCCAGGCGACCGACTCGACCAGCGCGTCCCGGTCCAGGTCGGCGGGCTGCCCCGGGTTCAGCACGACCTCGTTGCCGGTCTGCGCGTACAGGCCCCAGAGCATCCGGGACATCTGCGCGCCGTCGCCGGTGTAGCCGTAGCCGACGCCCGCGTACCCGGTGACCTCCGCCATGGCCCGCCCGGCCTCGATGAAGCCGTCGGGCGAGTCGACGCCCGCCAGCTTCCCGTCCGGACCCAGGATCCCGGCCTGGTCGGCCAGCCCCTTGTCGAAGAACAGCAGGAACGCGTGGAAGTCGAGCGGGACGGCCCAGAGCTTCCCGTCGATCGTCGCCCGGTCCCACAGCGCCGGCGGGAACATGTCCTCGGTGACGCCGTGCTCGGCGAGCAGGTCCAGGTCCCAGGGGTCGAGCACCCCGCCCGGCACCCAGCCGGCCACCCGGGTCAGGTGCATGACCGCCAGGTCGGGGGCACGGCCGCCGACCGACGCCATGATGAGCTTCGTGTAGTACGGCGCGCCCCAGGTGAGCACCACGGGGTCGATCCCGATGGCCGGGTTCTCGTCCTGCACCTCGGTCATCATCTGCTGGAAGATGCCGCCGTCACCGCCCGTGAACAGGTGCCAGAGCTGGATGCGCGTCTGGTTCGACGCAGCAGCGGCGTCGCCGCCGCACCCGCTCAGCGCCCAGGCCGTCCCGAGGGCACCGGCCCCCGCCACGGCTCCCCGGAGCACGGACCGGCGGCTGTACGCCGCTCGCCCCGGACCCCCGCGAGCTCCTGAGATCATCCTCGACCTCCCGCCTCCGCCGGCGCGCAGGGCACCGGAGGGTTTTCATCGTTGAAGAACCGCTCGGCAGTGAATCAGGACGGGACAAACCCCGTCAAGGGGTGACGATCCACCCCGGTGTGCCACGTGGCAACACGGCGCGCCGATCTGGGCGGGCACGAGCCCGGGCACATCGGCGCGCGCATGCCCGGGCACGACGAGGGGCCCGGCACTCGGTGCCGGGCCCCTCGTTCACGACGCCGCTCGCGCGGCGGCCGTCACTTCTTGTTGCGACGCTGGTGACGCGTCTTGCGCAGCAGCTTGCGGTGCTTCTTCTTCGCCATGCGCTTGCGGCGCTTCTTGATGACGGAGCCCATGGGGTCCTCGCTTCCTGTGGCGAGCGCTCGCAGCGCCCCGCCGGGTCGTGGTCGATCGACGCGCGGCACGACGAACGCCCACGCACGGGAAAGTCCGCCTCTACCTTACGCGATCAGCGCGGCCGTCCGCGACGCGCCGGTGCGCGACCGCCCCGAGGGGCGTGCGCGCGGTCCGCGCGGGTCAGGAGGACAGGCGGCCGGCGCGCGGGCCGCCCTCGCCCGCCTCGCCCTCGGCCTCGAGGTCGAGCCGGGCGGTCGCGAGGTAGTGGTCGAGCGCGTCCTGGGGCACCCGGAACGAGCGGCCGACGCGCACCGCGGGCATCTCGCCCGAGTGGAGCAGCCGGTACACCGTCATCTTCGAGACGCGCATGACCTCGGCGACCTCGGCGACGGTGAGGAACCGCACCCGCGGGGGCTGCTCGCTGGTCATGGCCGCTCTTCTCGCTCGTGCGCGCACGACCCGTGCGCGGAACTGGGTGCACACGCCGTGCCGCGACGACACCTTAGAGCCTGGTGAGGCTGGTGTGAAAGGGGAGACGGGTGGGACCACTCCCCGGGGTGCATCCACCCTCCCGCACCACCCTCGCGGACGCCTCCCGGGGCGGGCGGCCGGGTCAGTCGTGCAGCGGGTCCAGGCCCAGGAGCGGGAACGCCGCCGAGCGGGTGGCCCGGACGGCGCGGTCGACGTCGTCCGCCGGGTCGAAGCCGTCCGCCCAGGGGCGCCACGCCGGGCCGGCCCCGTCGGACATCGACCCCGGGGCCTCGCGGCCGTAGAGCGCGACGACCTGGTCCAGCCACGCCTGCGGCATCCGGGTCGCGGGGTCGACCGGGGCGTGCGCCGCGACCCCCAGCAGGTGCGTCCACGCGCGCGGCACCACGTCGACGACCGCGTACCCGCCGCCGCCGAGCGCCAGCCACCGGCCGCCGGAGACCTCGTGCGCCAGGTCGTGCAGCCACTCGGACACCAGCCGCTGCGCGTCGACGGAGACGTCCAGGTCGGCGATCGGGTCCTCGACGTGGGTGTCGCAGCCGTGCTGGGTGACCAGCACCTGCGGGGCGAACGCCCGGAGCACCGGCGGCACCACGGCGTCGACCGCGCGCAGCCAGCCGGCGTCGCCGGTGTGCGACGGCAGCGCCAGGTTCACCGCGCCGCCGGGCGCGCCGGGACCGCCGGTCTCGTCCGCGAAGCCGGTCCCGGGGAACAGGGTCGCGCCGCTCTCGTGCACCGAGACGGTGAGCACCCGGGGGTCGTCCCAGAACGCGCGCTGGACGCCGTCGCCGTGGTGCGCGTCGACGTCGACGTACGCCACCCGCTCGGCACCGGCCGCGAGCAGGGCGCGGATCGCGACGGCGGCGTCGTTGTAGACGCAGAACCCGGACGCCGCGCCGGGCATCGCGTGGTGCATCCCGCCGGTGAGGTTCACGGCGTGGTCGGCGCGGCCCTCCCAGACGGCGAGCGCCGCCTCGCGGCTGCCGGCCACGATGCGCGCCGCCGCCTCGTGCATGTGCGGGAACACCGGGTCGTCCTCGGTCCCGATGCCGCGGGCCGGGTCGCCGGCGCCGCCCGCGGACGCGCGCCGGACGGTCGCCACGTACTCCGGCTCGTGCACGGTCTCGAGCTGGGCGTCGGTCGCGGGCTCGGCGCCGACCACCTCGACGCCCGGCAGGTCCAGCAGCCCGAGCGCCCGCGCGAGCCGCACCGTGAGGTCCAGCCGCAGCGGCGCCATCGGGTGGCCGGGGCCGAAGTCGTAGTCGAGGAGCTCGGGCGTCCACACCACGCGCACCCGGGCCGTCATGCCCACACCGTAGCCGCTGACCGGCCGCACCCACGCGGCGGCGCACGACGGGACTGGTGCACCCGGTGCTTGCGCACGACGGAGCACCCCAGGCGGCCGACGAGCACTCAGATCTCTACCGACGACCACCTGGTCCCCGGGAACGGGAGCGGCACAGGCACCTACACAGGTTCTGCACAGACCCCGAGGGCGAAACGATCGAGATGCGGTCGGCGCTCCTGATCGACCGACCTGGACGACGCAAGGGGAGAAGGATGCGAAACAGGGCAAGGGTTTCGATGGTCGTGGCAGCAGCGACGTGCGCGCTCGCGTTGGGGACGGGGCCCGCCGTGGCGGCTTCTTCGGCGTGGCGCACCGCGAACGAGTGCGCGATCCTCAAGGTCGGGACGTGCGCCAGCGTCGCCACGATCGCCAGCTCGACCAGGGTGACGGCGGATGACGGGACGTGCGCGGGCCAGGTCGGCGTGTCGGTCAAGTGGCGCAGCGGCGAGATCTCGCAGGCGGTCTTCGCCAACGTGTCCGTCACGGTGACCGGATCGAACTACTCCCAGTACAAGGTGTGGCACTGACCACCGAGGGGCGACGACGTCGCTCGCTCGAGGGCCTCGCGTCGCTCGTCGTGGCTGCCCTGGCGCTGGGTGTCGGTGGTTGCGCGACACCCGGTGACGAGGGGCCCGAGGAGCTCCCGCGCGCGTACTCACTCGCCGCGGCGCTCGCGGAGGCCGAGGACGCGGCCGCTGGTGAGGATCAGGTCGTCGCCCTGAGCCGTGCCGTCGATGCGGGCGTCGTCACGGTCGAGGACGTCCGGGAGGCCGCTCGGCGTGCCGTCACCTGCATGGTGGAGAGCGGGATCGACGCGCGGGTCGAGGAGAGCACGCTCTCCCACGGTCTGGTGCTCCCCGGCTATCTGGCGAGCTCGAAGGGGGATGATCATGCCGAGGCCCGGATCGAGCTGTGCGACCGCGACGAGTACTTCTGGCTCAGCAAGGCATACCAGCTGCAGCCGTCCTCGGTCGAAGCGATCGAGCAGCACGCCGAGCAGCGAGCCCCTGCCATCCGTGCGTGCCTCGAGGAGCACGGGGTCCCGATCGAGGACGCGAGGTCGGCGAGCGAGCTCGCCGACCTCGCGTCCCGCGCGGCTCACGAGCTGATCGGCGTGAGCTGCCTCGCCGAGGCGGGGGTGGACGTGTGGTGAGTGCTCGTGGTCGACTGCCCGCGGTCGTGCTCGCCGTCGGACTGGTCGGTCCGCTCGTGGTGGCCGCGGGTCTCGCGACCGCCGCCCTGGCACGTTCCCCGCTCGAGGCGGACGCGCAGCCGGCTCCTGTCATCGCGGTGGTCGAGCGGGCCGTGCGCCAGGACGCCGAGTCGTCCTCGGTGACGTGGGTTCCGGCTGATCAGGTCCCGGTGCGGAGCCAGACCGCGGGCACGGTCACAGCCGTCGGCCTCGTCGAGGGTCGCGCGCCGACCGATGGCGATCTGGTCCTCGAGGTCGACGGTCTCCCCGTCCTCGCCTTCATCGCTCCGACGCCGCCGTACCGGGACATCGTCGTCGGGATGGTCGGACGGGACGTCCTGGCCCTGCAGCACTTCCTCGCCGCACGCGGTTACGACCTGACCACCGACGGCACAGCCGGAGTGTCCACCGGGCGCGCGATCGCGGCGTTCAACTCCGACCACGGACGATCCGGGAGCGACACGTGGAGCTCAGAGGCGCTCCTCTGGATCCCGGCGACCGTGGGGCCGCCGAGCGATGTCGAGGTGCGGGTCGGCGATGTGATCGCGCCCGGGACGGAGGTCTATCTGGCGCCCGAGGGCCACGACCGCATCGAGGTCGCCGCGGAGGCGGCCGACGTCGAGCGCGCGCTCACCGTCGGGGACGTCGAGGTGCGACTGGGCGCGGGGTCGACGGCGGTCACGGGCACCGATGACGTCGCCCGGATACGCATGGCGATGGCCGACGAGCCCACTGCGGGGGCCGTGCTCGCCCGCGCCACGGAGCGCGTCGTGGGGACCGTCCCCGCGTCCGCCGTCGTCGTCGATCGCCGCGGCGTCGCGTGCTTCTTCACGAGCCCCGGGGGGCAGGCCGTCCACATCGAGGCAACCGACGGAGGTTTCGGCCTGGTGGATGTCGATGAGCAGCTCATCGGAAGCCCGGTCCTCGTCGATCCCCGCGCGGCGGGCGCCGTGCTCACGTGCGGGTGATCGCCGAGCACGTCACGTTCACGCACCCGGGTGCTGAACGGCCGGTGCTGAGCGATCTCGCGATGGATCTCCCGGCGGGAAGCAGCACCGCGATCGTCGGGCCATCGGGTTCCGGGAAGACCACGTTGCTGTCCGTGCTCGGGGATCTCCTACGCCCCCAGACGGGACGGTTCTCCTGCGTAGACCGCCATGGCCGGGCGTTTCATCCGCGAGACGTCGCGACGTGGGTGCTCCAGACCGTGTCCTTGCTCCCCGACCGGACGGTGTCGGACAACGTGCGCCTCGGCGCGTACCTGGACGGGGCGGACCGGACCACCGCTGACCTGCGTGCCGCCTCCGCTCTCGCGCGGATGAGACTCGCGGACCGCGGGCACGAGCGTGCCCGAGTCCTCTCCGGCGGCGAAGCGCAACGGGTGGCGATCGCACGGGCCCTGGCATCCGCCCGCCCGGTCCTGCTGGCTGACGAACCGACGGGGCAGCTCGATGGCGTCACCACAGACCGCGTGCTCGACGCCCTCCTGGGCTCTGCGGACCGCACGGTCGTCCTCGTGACCCACGACGAACGCGCGGCAGCACGTTGCGACCGCGTGCTCCGACTCGACAGGGGAAGGTTGCACCCGCTCGGGGATGCCGGGTGAGGCGCGACGAGCGGGCACCTGTGGTCTGGCCGGATCGTCTGGCGGCGGCTGAAGGTCTGGCGAACGCGAGGAACGGCCGTTGGACCTCGGTGCTGCTGGTGCTCGTCACCAGTTGGGTCGTCGGCGTCAGCGGCGCGGCCAATGCGCTCGAGGTGGGTCGGCTCGTCTCAGTGGAACGCGAATGGGTGGCAGCAGGTGGCCGGACGTTCGTCGTGGAACCTTCGGACGCATCCGAGCGAGGAGGGATCGACGTGGCGTTGTGCGACCGCCTCGTCGAGGTCGACGGGGTGACCGGATCGTTCGCCACTCTGAGCACGAGCGCTGCCGCTGCACCGCGATCGGCACCGGGTCATCGGGCGACCATCGTCCTGGTCTCGCCAGGCGTGCATCGGTTCTTCGACGTCACCGCGGCGCGTGGCGCGGGGGTGATCGCCACGTCGGAGATGGTTGCGCGGACGGGGGTACGCGACGGCGAGGTCGTGACGCTCGACATCTCCGCATTCGACGGTGCGGTCCTGCCTGCCACCGCCACCGCCACCGCGGAACTGCGCGTCATCGACAGTCCTGCGTTGGCGGCCGATCTCCGGGAGGCGTGGCTCGTGCCGGAGCTTCTGGCCGGCGCCGCGTCGAGATGCTACGTCGCGACGGACGCGGCGCACCTCAGCTCGGTGCAGGCCCACCTCGGACAGGCGCTCGCGGCTCACGACGGGACCCCGGCCGTGGTCCGCCCCCGGCTGGCGGGAAGCACGTACGGGCTGGAGCTCGCCGGGGCGTACGCGCAGCGTCCGCTCGCGGGGGCGTCGGTCTTCGGCGGCGCGATGCTCACCGTTCTCTTCATCGTCGTCCGTTGGCACCACCGCGGGCAGTGGGCGGTCTACCGGACGTTCGGCGCTCACCGTCGGGCACTGCTGCTGATCCAGCTCGCCGAGTGGCTGGTCCTCACCGCTGTCGGGTGTGCCTGGGGCTGGGCCACTTCGGTCGCGCTCGGCATCGGCCAAGCGGTGGACGTGCACGTCGTCGTCGTCCAGGCGACGGCACACGCGGCGGTCACCTGGGCGAGCGGGACGCTGGGGGTGCTCGCCGCAGCGATGCTCCCCACAGGCACGTTGCTCGACACCCTCAAGGACCGATGACGCCCCCCGTCCGGGAAACGGCTCGCACGGCCCACAGATCCCGTGGTCTGCCGTCGACCTGACGTCCGGGTACCGTTCTGCGCGCAGGTGCGAACCGTCCTGCCGATGGCACCAGCCCAGAGGGAGGGCGGATGGCACGGGGCCTCCCCGGGGTGGTGTGGTCCGGGCGCGAGCTCGTCGACCGGCTGGCCCGCCAGTCCCCCGCCCGGCTGGCGCTCGGCGTGTTCGCGTCGGTGATCGTGGTGTTCACGGCGCTGCTGTCGATGCCGTGGGCGACCGCGTCCGGCGAGCGGGCGCCGTTCGTCGACGCCTTCTTCACCGCGACGTCGGCGGTGTGCGTCACCGGCCTGGTCACGGTGGACACCGGGACGTACTGGTCGACCGCGGGCCAGGTGACGATCCTGGTGGGCATCCAGATCGGCGGCCTGGGCGTGATGACCCTGGCGTCGATCCTCGGCCTCGCGGTGTCCCGGCGGATCGGGCTGACCCAGAAGCTGCTGGTCACCTCGGAGACCAAGACCACCCGGCTCGGCGAGGTCGGCTCGCTGGTGCGGACGGTCATCGTGACGTCGGTGGTGCTCGAGGTCGCGATCGCCCTGGTGCTGATCCCGCGCCTCCGGATTCTCGGCGACTCGTGGGGCGAGGCGGTCTGGCACGGGGTGTTCTACGCGGTCTCGGCGTTCAACAACGCCGGGTTCATCCCGACCACCGAGGGCCTGGCGCCGTTCGCCGCCGACTGGTGGGTGCTGCTGCCGATCATCGTCGGCGTGTTCATCGGGTCGCTCGGCTTCCCGGTGATCCTCAACGTCGCCCGCACCTGGCGCCGGCCCCGCCGGTGGAACCTGCACTCCAAGCTGACGATCACCACCAGCCTCGTGCTCGTCGCGTTCGGAGCGGTGGTCGTCGCGGCGTTCGAGTGGACGAACCCGAAGACCCTCGGCGGCATCGGCTGGAACGAGACGCTGCTCGCCGCCCTGTTCGCCGGCGTCATGCCGCGGTCCGGCGGGTTCTCGACCGTCAACGTCGCCGACATGCACGAGGGCACCTGGCTGCTCAACGACGCGCTGATGTTCGTCGGCGGCGGCTCCGCGTCGACCGCGGGCGGCATCAAGGTGACGACCCTCGCGGTGATGCTGCTCGCCATCGTCGCGGAGGCGCGCGGCGACCGGGACGTCGAGGCCTACGGCCGGCGGATCCCGCGCGAGGCCCTGCAGGTCGCGATCGCGGTCTCGCTCGTGAGTGCGACGATCATCCTGGTGGCCTGCCTGCTGCTGCTGGCGATCACCGGGCTCACCCTGGACGTGGTCCTGTTCGAGGTGATCTCGGCGTTCGCCACCTGCGGGCTGTCCACCGGGATCACCGCCGACCTGCCCGACGCCGGCAAGTACGTGCTCGCCGTCCTGATGTTCATCGGCCGGACCGGCACGATGACGCTCGCCGCGGCCCTCGCGCTGCGCAGCCGTCGCCGTGTCGTCCGGTTCCCCGAGGAGAGGCCGATCATTGGATGACCTGACCCGCACCGGCGCGACCGGCCTGGGACCGCTGCCCGGCGACACCCGGCGCGGCGACCGCCGCGGCGACCGCGGTCCCGAGGGCCGCGCCAAGGGCCCCAAGCGCGAGGCCGGCATCCTCGTCATCGGCCTCGGCCGGTTCGGCTCGGCGATCGCCGCGACCCTGGACCGGCTCGGCCAGGACGTGCTCGCCGTCGAGCGCGACCCCGACCTGGTCGCGCAGTGGACCGGCCGCATCCCGCTGGTCGAGGCGGACGCCGCCAACCCCGAGGCGCTCGAGCAGGTCGGCGCGCGCGAGTTCTCCGTCGCCGTCGTCGGCGTCGGGTCGTACCTGGAGGCGTCGGTGCTCATCACCGGCAACCTCGTCGACATGGGCACGCCCCAGATCTGGGCCAAGGCCGTCAGCACCGAGCACGCCCGCATCCTGCAGCGCATCGGCGCGCACCACGTCGTGCTGCCCGAGGCCGACGCCGGCTCCCGGGTCGCGCACCTGGTGTCCGGGAAGATGCTCGACTACATCGAGGTCGAGGACGGGTTCACGATCGTCAAGATGAAGCCGCCGCGCGAGACGCAGGGCTTCACGATCGGGCAGTCGAAGATCCGCGAGCGGTACGGCGTCACGGTCATCGGGGTGAAGAGCCCCGGGATCGACTTCGTGTACGCGACGCCGGACACCCGGATCGCGGCCAACGACCTGCTCATCGTCTCGGGTCACGCGGAGCTGCTCGAGCGGTTCGCGGCCCGACCGTGACGGGGGCGCCCGGGGCCGGGGGCGTCGGCGGCGCCGGGTCCGCGGGTCGGCCGGCGCGCCCCGAGCCGGTCCCGCCCGGCCGCGACCTGCCGTCCGACGCCGCGCCCGCGCCGCGCGACAGCCGCGGGCTGCTGCTCGCCGCGCTGCGCCGCGAGGACGGCCGCACCCAGGTCGAGCTCTGCCGCGCGACGGGCCTGTCGCCCGCGACGGTGTCGACCGCGGTGGCGGCCCTGGCCGCGGAGGGCCTCGTCCGGGTGTCGCCGACGACCCGGTCGGGCCGCCGGGCCACCCAGGTGCAGCTCGCCCCGTCCGGCGCGCTGGTCGGCGTGCACTGCTACCTCGACGAGGTCCGGGTCGTGCTCGACACCGGGGACGGCGCACCGGTCGAGGCGGCGATCCCCCTGCCGCCCGTGCCCGGCGCCGGGCAGCAGCGGGCCGAGCACGCGGTCCGCGCGGCGCGGGCGCTGCTCGACCGCGTCCTGCGGGAGACCGGCACGCACCCCGCGTCGGTGGCGGCGGTCGGCGTGGGCGTCCCGGCGCCCGTGGAGGTGCGGACCGGCCGCGTCGCGGGCGCCGGGGTGCGCGCCGGCTGGGGCGGCATGGTCGCCGCGCCCGCGCTGCTCGCGCCGTCCCCCGGCGTGCCCGTGCTGTTCGACAACGACGGCAACCTCGGCGCGCTCGCGGAGGCGCGGCTCGGCGCGGGCCGCGGGCGGTGGTCGGTCGTGCACGTCGCGCTGGGCGAGGGCGTCTCGGGCGGCGTCGTCGTCGGCGGGGAGGTGGTGCACGGCCGCACCGGCACCGCGGGCGAGCTCGGCCACCTCACCATCGACCCGGACGGCCCGGTGTGCTCGTGCGGCAACCGCGGGTGCCTCCAGGTGCTCGCGGGGGCGTCGGCGGTGCTGGACCTGCTGGCGGCCAGCCACGGGCGCCTGACGGTGCCGGAGCTGCTCGCGCAGGCCGCGGCGGGCGACCCGGGCTGCCGCCGGGTGCTGTCCGACGTGGGCCGGCACCTCGGCACCGCGCTGGCCTCGGTGTGCACCGTGCTCGACCCGGACGTGCTCGTCGTCGGCGGGGCGCTCGCCGGGGCCGGCGACGTGCTGCTGGACCCGCTGCGCGAGGTGCTGGCCGAGCGGACCGCCGTGACGGCGGGCGCGGTCGTCGAGGTGGTCGCGGGGCGGCTCGGCGTGGGGGCGCCGGCGCGCGGCGCGCTGCTGCTGGCCCGGGACGCGGCGCTGGGCGGCGTCGCGGGCTGACGGGGAGCCGCCGGCGCCCGGCCCGCGACGCCGCGCCGCACGTCCGTGCACGTGTCGTGGAGCACGCACCGCCGGGCTCATCCCGCGCCGCAGGATGCCGATGTATCCGGGAGAAGGTGACCGTCGCGCACGCCCGGGAGGTGATCGGTGCCGACCCGTACGACCACCCCCTCGGTGCCCACCCCGCGCGAGCCCCCGCGCGGCGGCGCCGACCCCGCCGACCTGGCCGCGCCGCCCGCGGTCCTCGCCGACGCCGCCGGCCCGACCGTCGTGGTCGCCCCGCTCGACACCGCCGCGCCGGCCGCGCGCAGCCTCCCCCAGCGGCTCGCCGCGCTGGAGCGGCTGGGTACCGTCACCGGCGCCACCGAGCCCCGGTTCGACCGGGTCGTCCGGCTCGCGCGGCAGCTCTTCGACGTGCCCACCGCCACCGTGTCGCTCGTCGGCGCCGGCGAACCGGCCCCGACGCCGATGGTCGTGCCCCCCGAGCTCGCCGGGACGCCTGCGCCCGGCCGCGACGGCGTCGCCGTGCTGGAGGACCGCGGCCCCGAGGCCCGGCTGCGGTTCTACGCCGAGCACCCGCTCGTCGGTGCCGACGGCCGGACCCTCGGCACCCTGTGCATCGCCGACACCCGCCCGCGGCGGTTCACCGCCGACCAGTCGGCGCTGCTGCGCGACCTCGCGCACTGGGTGGCCAAGGAGCTGAGCGTGGACGCCGAGCTCGACCGCGCCCAGCAGGTGCAGATGGGCCTGCTCCCCCGGGAGTCACCGCGGGTCGACGGCTACGAGCTGGCCGGCGCCTGCCTGCCGAGCAGCCAGGTCGGCGGCGACTTCTACGACTGGTACCCGGCCCCCGACGGCGTGGTCCTCACGCTCGCCGACGTCATGGGCAAGGGCCCCGCCGCCGCGATCCTGGCCGCCGCCGTGCGCGCCGTGCTCCGCGGCTCCGCGCAGGGCGAGAGCGTCGACCGCGCGATGCTCCAGGCGGGCGCGGTGCTGCACGCCGACCTGTCCGGCGCCGGCCTGTTCGCGACCGCGTTCCACGCGCGGCTCGAGGCCGCGACCGGCCGCGTCACCTACGCCGACGCCGGGCACGGGCTGACGCTGGTCGTGCGGGCCGACGGGTCGTGGGAGCGGCTGGACGCGCTCGGGCTGCCGCTCGGCGTCACGGACGAGGCCGGCCGGGACCTGGGCGAGACGCACCTGGGCCCCGGGGACCTGCTGCTGGCGTTCAGCGACGGGGTGCTCGACCTGTTCGACGGGTCGCTGCGCTGCGTGCCGCTGCTGGTGGGCGAGCTGCTGGACTGCCCCAGCGCGGACGAGGCCGTGCAGCGGGTGCTGCGCCTGGCGGCCGTGAGCGCGAGCCGGCCGGACGACGTCACGGTCGTCGCGCTGCGCCGCGCCGCCTGAGGCCGGGCGCCGCCGGGACGGCCGCGCCCCGCGGACCTATCGTGAGGGCGTGACGGACGTGCAGCGCACCGGGGCCGACGCCGTGATCGGCGACTGCGGCCTCTACACCGGCGGCGAGCGGGTGCCCGGGCGGGTGCCGCTCCGGAAGGCGGCGCATGCCGCCGACGCCACCGAGGGCTATGTCTGGGTCGGCCTGCGCGAGCCCACCGACGCCGACATCGCCGAGGTCGCCGCCGAGTTCGCCCTGCCGCCGCTGGCCGTCGAGGACGCCGTGCACGCCCACCAGCGGCCCAAGCTCGAGGTCTACGACGACGTCGTGTTCGCGGTGCTCAAGCCGGTCCGGTACGTCGACCACGTGGAGGTCGTCGAGGTCACCGAGATCGCGATGTTCCTCCGGCCGCAGGCGGTCGTGTCCGTCCGGCACGGCGAGGGCGGCGTGCTGCGCCAGGTGCGCGCGGAGCTCGACGCCGGCGTGCCCGCCGAGGAGGACTTCGGCCCCGCGGGCGTCCTGTACCGGACCGCCGACCGCGTGGTGGACGCCTACGAGGTCGCGCTCGGCCACATCGACGTGGACGTCGACGAGATCGAGCTGCAGGTGTTCGGCCCCGGCGACGACGACCACTCCGAGCGGATCTACAAGCTCAAGCAGGAGGTCGCGGAGTTCCGCCGGGCCATGCTGCCCCTGCAGCGGCCGCTGGAGCGGCTGGCGGCCGGCGAGGTGCCGCACGTGCCCGCCGCGGCCGAGCCGTACTTCCGCGACGTGCACGACCACCTGCTGCGGGCCGTCGACCAGATCGAGGTGATCGACCGGCAGCTCACCGACGTGCTGCAGGCGAACACCGCGCGGGTCACGACCGGCCAGAGCCGGGTGGCGCTGCGGCAGAACGAGGACATGCGGAAGATCTCGGCGTGGGCGGCGATCGCGCTGGTCCCCACGGCGATCGCCGGGATCTACGGCATGAACTTCGAGCACATGCCGGAGCTCGGGACGCGGTACGGGTACTTCGTGGTGCTGGCGGTCATCGCCGGCGCGTGCGTGGCGCTGCACCGCGCGTTCCGCCGCAACCGCTGGCTCTGACCCCGGGACGCGGCACGGGCCGGGACCCGGGGTCTCCCCCGCGTCCCGGCCCGTACCGGCCGTGCGCTGCGCCCGAGGTCAGCGGGCGGCGCCCGCGCGGCGCTTGTTGTAGATGTCGAACGCGACGGCCAGCAGGAGCACGAGGCCCTTGACGATCTGCTGCGTCGACTGCGGCACGCCCATCAGCTGCATGCCGTTGGACATGACGGCCATGATCAGACCACCGACCATGGCGCCGGTCACGCGGCCGACACCACCGGTCGTCGACGCGCCGCCGATGAAGCAGGCGGCGATGGCGTCGAGCTCGAACATGTTGCCCGCGCCGGGCTGCGCACCGTTGGAGCGGGACGAGTAGATCGCACCCGCGACACCGGCCAGGAAGCCCATGTTGACGAAGATCCAGAAGTTGACCTGCTTGACCTTCACGCCGGACAGCTGGGCGGCGTTGAGGTTGCCACCGATCGCGTAGACGTGGCGGCCGAACACCGTGCGGGTGGTGACCGTGTTGTAGGCCAGGATCAGCACCGCGAGGATGATCAGCACGATCGGCAGGCCGCGCGAGTGCGCCAGCTGCCAGGCGAACGCCATGACGACGACCGCGATCGCGACGATCTTCAGGATGAACAGCGGCAGCGCCTCGACCGACTGCTGGTAGCGAACGCGGCCCATGCGGGAGCGCCAGGCGGAGTACGCGTAGCCGAGGATCGCGAGCGCGGCGATCACCAGGGTGAACGCGTCGTAGCCGTTGCCGCCGAACAGGCCGTTGAGGAAGCCGCCCGCGACGCGCTGGTAGTCGGCCGGGAACGGCGACAGGGAGATGTTGTTCAGCACCTCGTAGGTGAGGCCGCGGAACAGGAGCATGCCGGCCAGCGTCACGATGAACGCCGGGATCCCGACGTACGCGACCCAGAAGCCCTGCCACGCGCCGACCAGGAGGCCGACCACGAGGGCGGCGAGGATGCCGACCCACCACGGCTGGCCGTTCTTGATGACCAGGATCGCGGACACCGCGCCGGTCAGCGCCACCACGGAGCCCACCGACAGGTCGATGTGGCCGCCGATGATGACGATCACCATGCCGATGGCGAGGATCAGGATGTACGAGTACTGCAGGACGATGTTCGTGATGTTGCCCGGTGCGAGCAGCACGCCGTCCGTGAGGACCGCGAAGAGCGCGATGATCGCGACGAACGCGATGTAGATGCCACTCGTCCGCAGGTTCTTGGTGAAGATGTCCCGCAGGCCTTCCACAGCCGTCATCGAACCGTTTCCTTTTCCTTCGTCATGAGCTCCATGAGGCTCTCCGGGGTCGCGACCGCACGCTCCTGCACGCCGGTGATCCGGCCGAACGCGAGCGTGTAGATGCGGTCGCAGATGCCCAGGAGCTCGGGCAGCTCGGAGGAGATGACCACGACGGCCTTCCCCGCGTCCGCGAGCTTGTTGATGATCGTGTAGATCTCGTACTTGGCGCCGACGTCGATGCCGCGGGTCGGCTCGTCCAGGATCAGGACCTCGGGGTCCGTGTAGATCCACTTGGACAGCACGACCTTCTGCTGGTTGCCGCCCGACAGCTTGCCGGTCAGCGCCATGACGGTCGGCGACTTGATGTTCATGGACCGCCGGTACTCCTCGGCGACCTTGATCTCCTCGTTGCCGTTGACCCAGCCGGCCTTCGACAGCTTGCCGAGAGCGGCCGCCGAGATGTTCCGGCGGATGTCCTCGATCAGGTTGAGGCCGTAGGTCTTGCGGTCCTCGGTCGCGTACGCGAGCCCGTGGCCGATCGCCTCGCTCACCGAGCGGGTCTTGATCTCCTTGCCGTGCAGGAAGACCTTGCCGGTCACGTTGCGGCCGTAGGAGCGGCCGAAGACGCTCATCGCGAGCTCGGTCCGGCCGGCGCCCATCAGGCCCGCGATGCCGACGATCTCGCCGGCGCGGACGTTGAAGGACGCGCCGTCGACGACCACGCGACCCGGCTGGGTGGGGTGCTCGACGTGCCAGTCCTCGACCCGGAACACCTCCTCGCCGACGTGCGAGACGTGCTCGGGGTACCGGTGCTCGAGGTCCCGGCCGACCATGCCCTTGATGATCCGGTCCTGGGTGACCTTGTCCTCGACCATGTCGAGGGTCTCGATCGTCTTGCCGTCGCGGATGATCGTCGTGGAGTTCGCGATCTCGGCGATCTCGTTGAGCTTGTGCGAGATCATGATCGAGGTGATGCCCTGGCCCTGCAGGTGCCGCAGCAGGTTGAGCAGGTGCTCGGAGTCCGAGTCGTTGAGCGCCGCGGTCGGCTCGTCGAGGATGAGCAGCTTCACCTTCTTGGAGAGCGCCTTGGCGATCTCCACGAGCTGCTGCTTGCCGACGCCGAGCTGGCCGATCGGGGTGGTCGGGTTCTCGTCGAGGCCGACCCGGGCCAGCAGCACGGCCGCCTCGGAGTTCGCCTGGTTCCAGTCGACGAGGCCGTGGCGCGCCCGCTCGTTGCCGAGGAAGATGTTCTCCGCGACCGAGAGGTAGGGCACCAGAGCGAGCTCCTGGTGGATGATCACGATCCCCTTCTCCTCGGAGTCGTTGATCGAGCTGAACTCGACCGTCTCCCCGTCGAAGCGGATCTCCCCGTCGTAGGTGCCGTGCGGGTACACGCCCGACAGCACCTTCATGAGGGTGGACTTGCCGGCCCCGTTCTCCCCGCAGATCGCGTGGATCTCCCCGCGCTTGACGTTCAGGTTGACGTCCTGCAGCGCCTTGACCCCGGGAAAGGTCTTGGTGATGGAGTGCATTTCCAGGATGTGGTCGCTCATGCGGCCTCGACCGTCCTCAGTCGTGTCGGGCGATGGAACACGTCGCCGCGGGACCGGCCGGCACGAGTCGTGCCGGCCGGCCCGCGTCGGTCACGCGGTGGGTCGGGGGGTCAGGAGGCCTGACCCGCCGCGACCTCCTCCTCGGTCCAGTAGCCCGAGTCGATGAGGAGCGACTGGATGTTGTCGGCGTAGACGATGTCCGACTCCAGCAGGAACGACGGGACGACCTTCACGCCGTTGTCGTAGTCCTCGGTGTTGTTCGCCTCGGGCTCGTCGCCCTCGAGGAACGCCTGGGCCGAGACGACGGCCTGCTCCGCGAGCTTGCGGGTGTCCTTGAAGATCGTCGAGAACTGCACGCCGTCCTGGATGAGCTTGACGGAGGCGATCTCGGCGTCCTGGCCGGTCACGATCGGCAGGCCGGCCTCGATGCTGTCGCCGTAGCCGGCGTTCTGCAGCGCGGTGATGATGCCGCGGGAGATGCCGTCGTAGGGCGAGAGCACGCCGTCGACCTTCGAGCCGTCCGAGTACGTGGAGGTCAGCAGGTCCTCCATGCGCTTCTGGGCGGTCTCCTGCAGCCAGCGGAGCGTGGCGACCTGCTCGATCTCGGTCTGGCCCGACTTCACGACCAGCGTGCCGTTGTCGATGTACGGCTGCAGCGTGTCCATCGCGCCCTTGAAGAAGAAGTGCGCGTTGTTGTCGTCCAGCGAGCCGGCGAACAGCTCGATGTTGAACGGGCCGGTCGCGCCGGCCTCGTTGCCCTCGGCGTCGAGGATGCCCAGGCCGACGAGCAGCGAGGTGGCCTGCTGGACGCCGACGTTGTAGTTGTCGAACGTGACGTAGAAGTCGACGTTCTCGGTGTCGCGGATCAGGCGGTCGTAGGCGATGACCGGGATGCCCTGGTCGGCCGCGGCCTGCAGCTGGTTGGCCAGCGCGGTGCCGTCGATCGAGGCGACGATCAGGAGGTCGGCGCCCTTCGTGATCATCTGGTCGATCTGCTGCGCCTGCGTCGGGATGTCGTCGGCCGCGTACTGCAGGTCGACCGTGTAACCGGCCTCCTCGAGCTGGCTCTTGACGGCGTCGCCGTCCGCGATCCAGCGCTCCGACGTCTCGGTCGGCATGGCGACGCCGATCGTGAGGTCGCTGGGGTCCGCGTCGGTGCCCTCGCCGCTGGTGCTGCCGGCGCCGCCGCCGGAGCACGCCGCCAGGCCGAGCGCGAGAACGCCGCCGAGCGCGACGAACCGGATGCTCTTCATGTCCTTCTCCTCCTCGAGAGGGTTGCTGACCTCGTCGTCATGGGCGCGGAAACCGCACCGTCGCCCGTCCTGCCCTGCGCCGTGTGCCGGGGTCGTTCTCCCCCGCCACCGGCGAGCACGTGCACACTCTCCCGGCCTTGACTTCAAGAAGTCAAGCCAAAGGAACCGGGCTCAGGTTGCAGATGGATAACGGTCCGCGACCTGGCGCGCAGACGCAGTGTCGCCGCAGGTCAGCGCCCATTTCGACCGTTCGAGGGCCGCCCGTCCCCGGCCTCGGATCACCCGGCCGGCGCAGCGCCTTGGCTTTGGTCGCCGAACTCAGGGAGCCGAACGGGCGAACGGCAGGTGAGCGCTCACACGACGACGGCCCGCCCCCGCAGCAGCGGGGACGGGCCGTCGGGGCGGAAGGGCCGGGGGTCAGAACCCCTGGGCGATCCGGTAGTACACCTGGTTCCAGCGCACCTGGTCGCGGAAGCCGCGGCGGGTAGTGTCCTGGTCGATGACCAGCAGCTCGGTGCCGGCGATGTCGGCGTAGATCTCGAACGCCTCGACGCCCGCCGCGGTCGACATGACCGTGTGGTGCGCGCCGCCGGCGGTCAGCCAGGCCTCCGCCGACGTGGCGAAGTCCGGACGGGGCTCCCAGACCGCGCGGGCGACCGGCAGGTTCGGCAGCTCCTGGGTCGGGGGCACGACGTCGACGACGTTGGCGGTCATCCGGAACCGGTCGCGCATGTCGGCCAGCGACACCACCACGGCCTCGCCCGGGTCCGCGTCGAACACCATGCGGACCGGGTCCTCCTTGCCGCCGATGCCGAGCGGGTGGATCTCCACCTTCGGCTTCGACGTCGTCAGGGAGGGGCAGACCTCGAGCATGTGCGCGCCGAGGATCTTCTCGGCGCCCGGGGTCAGGTCGTAGGTGTAGTCCTCCATGAGCGACGCGCCGCCGGGCAGGCCCTCGCCCATCACCTTGGCCGCGCGCACCAGGACGGCGGTCTTCCAGTCGCCCTCGGCGCCGAAGCCGTAGCCCTTCGACATCAGGCGCTGGACGGCGAGGCCCGGGAGCTGGCGCAGGGCGCCGAGGTCCTCGAAGTTCGTCGTGAACGCCTTCGCGCCGACCGAGGTCAGGAAGGTCTCGAGCGCGATCTCCTGGCGGGCCGCGTAGCGCAGCGACTCGTGGCGCTCGCCGTCGCGGCGCAGCTCGGGCACCACGTCGTAGAGGTCCTCGTACTCCGCGACCAGCGCGTCGACGTCGGCGTCCGCCACGGCGTCCACGGCGGCGACGAGCTCGTTCACGCCCCAGGTGTTCACCGAGACGCCGAACCGCAGCTCGGCCTCGGTCTTGTCGCCCTCGGTGACCGCGACGTTGCGCATGTTGTCGCCGAACCGGACGAGCTTCAGCTCGTGGGTGGCGGCCCAGCCCGCGGCGGCGCGCGCCCAGGTGCCGACCCGCTTGGCGACAGCCGGGTTCGACGCGTGGCCGACGACGGTCGTGCGGGCGACGCCGAGCCGGGACGCGATGTACGCGTACTCGCGGTCGCCGTGCGCGGCCTGGTTGAGGTTCATGAAGTCCATGTCGATGCTGTCCCAGGGCAGCTCGACGTTCGCCTGCGTGTGCAGGTGCAGCAGCGGCTTGCGGAGCTGGTCCAGGCCGGCGATCCACATCTTGGCCGGGCTGAACGTGTGCATCCAGGTGATGACGCCCAGGACGCGGTCGTCGGAGTTCGCGTCGAGCATCGCCCGGCGGATCGACACGGAGTCCTTGAGCACCGGCTTCCACACGATGCGGACCGGCACGTCGGCGGCCTCGTCCAGGGTGCGGGCCACCTCCTGGGACTGCTCGGCGACCTGGCGCAGGGTGTCCTCGCCGTACAGGTCCTGGCTGCCGGTGAAGAACCAGACCTCGCGGTCGGCGTACGGCTTGCTCATGCGTCCTGCTCCTTCGTGGCCGCAGCGGCGCTGCTCTGGCCGTAGACGTTCTGGTACCGGGCGTAGAGGGAGTCGACCTGGTCCTGCGGGATGCGGGTGGGCTCCCCGAGCTGGCGGGAGATGTGCACGGTGCGCGCGACCTCCTCGACCATGACGGCGGCCTTCACCGCGGCCTTGGCGTCCTTCCCGATCGTGAAGGGGCCGTGGTTGCGCATGAGCACCGCCGGGCTGCGCGACTCGCGCAGCGTCTCGACGATGCCGCGGCCGATCGAGTCGTCGCCGATGAGCGCGAACGGGCCGACCGGGATGTCCCCGCCGAACTCGTCGGCCATCATCGTCAGCACGCACGGCACCGGCTCGGCGCGCGCGGCCCAGGCCGTCGCGTACGTCGAGTGCGTGTGCACGACGCCGCCGATCTCGGGCATGTGCGTGTAGACGTAGGCGTGCGCCGCGGTGTCCGAGGACGGGCTGCGGGTGCCGTCCACCAGGTTCCCGTCGAGGTCGCAGACGACCATCGACTCGGGGGTCAGCTCGTCGTAGGTCACGCCGGACGGCTTGATCACGAGCAGGTCGGCGGCCGACGGGCCGGCCGGGTCCACCTGGACGCGCTGGGACACGTTGCCCGCGGTCCAGACGATGAGCTCCCAGCGGGGCAGCTCGGCGTGCAGCGTCGCGACGACCTCGCGGGTGCGCGCGACCGCCTCCTGCACCTCGGCCGGGTAGTCGGCGAGGGTCCGGGTCATGGGTTCTCCTCCAGAGGGTGGGTGGTCAGAGGGCCTCGGTCGCGGCGCGTTCGACGGCCAGGCCGGCGCGGTAGCGGTCCAGGAACTGCTCGTAGCCGGCGACGTCCGCCGGGTCCGGCGCCACGGTGTCGACGTCCGCGCCGGCGAACACGCGCTCGGTCAGGTAGGTCGGCAGGTCCTGGTCGGCCGCGGCGTCGAGGTAGGCCGCGAGCACCGCGATGCCCCACGCCCCGCCCTCGGCCGCGGTCTCGCCGACCGCGACGGGCGCGTCGATCGCCGCGGCCAGCAGCCGCTGCGCGACGCCCGCGGTCCGGAACATGCCGCCGTGCGCGAGCATCGCGTCGATCGCGACGCCCTCGCCCCGCAGCACGTGCATGCCGAGGCTCAGCGTGCCGAACGCCGAGTACAGCTGCGTCCGCATGAAGTTGGCGAGCGTCAGCCGGCTGTCGGGCGTGCGCACCACCAGGGGCCGGCCGGCGTCGAGGTCGGTGATCGGCTCGCCGGACAGGTAGTTGTAGGCGAGCAGGCCGCCGCCGTCCGCGTCGCCGTCGAGCGCGGCGCGGAACAGCGCGCCGAACACGTCGTCGGCCGCGGCGGGCGCGCCGAGCGCGGTGGCGAACTCCCCGAACAGGCCGGCCCAGGCGTTGAGCTCCGAGGCGCCGTTGTTGCAGTGCACCATCGCGACCAGGTCGCCGGCCGGGGTGGTCACGACGTCGAGCTCGTGGTGCACCCGCTCCAGCGGCTTCTCGAGCACGACCATCGCGAAGATCGACGTCCCGGCGCTCACGTTGCCGGTGCGCGGGGCGACCGAGTTCGTCGCCACCATGCCGGTGCCGGCGTCGCCCTCGGGCGGGCACAGCGGGATGCCGGCCCGCAGCGTGCCGGTCGGGTCGAGCAGCGCGGCGCCCTCCTCGGTCAGGCGGCCGGCGTCGGCGCCCGCGGGGAGCACCTCGGGCAGCAGGTCGCGCAGGTGCAGGCCGGGGCGGCGGGTCGCGACGATCTCGTCGACCTGGGCCAGCATCGTGGCGTCGTAGTCGCGGGTGGTCGGGTCGATCGGGAACATGCCGGACGCGTCGCCGACCCCGAGGACCTGGCGGCCGGTGAGCCTCCAGTGCACGTAGCCGGCCAGCGTGGTGGTGAAGTCGATCTGCGGGACGTGCGGCTCGTGGTCGAGGATCGCCTGGTAGAGGTGCGCGATGGACCAGCGCAGCGGGATGTTGAAGCCCAGCTTGTCGGTCAGCTCAGCGGCGGCACGGCCGGTCGAGGTGTTCCGCCAGGTCCGGAACGGCACCAGCAGCTCGCCATCGGCGTCGAACGGCAGGTAGCCGTGCATCATCGCCGAGACGCCCAGCGCGCCGAACGTCGTCGGGCGGACGCCGTACCGCTGCTCGACGTCGGCCAGGAGCGTGGCGATCGACTCCTGGAGGCCGGCCCACACCGCGTCGAGGGAGTAGGTCCACACCCCGTCGACGAGCTGGTTCTCCCACTCGTGGCTGCCGGTGGCGACCGGCGCGTGGTCCGGGCCGATCAGGCAGGCCTTGATCCGGGTCGAGCCGAGCTCGATGCCCAGCGAGGTCCGGCCGTCCGTGATCGCGGCGGCGATCTCGTCGCGGCGTGCGTCGTCGTGGTCCTGCGCCATTGCGTGCTCCGTCCTCGCCGTTCGGGCAGCACTGCCCGCTCGCCTGCGATGTTCCCGCACGCGGCGGTACGCCGCGTCCTCCCGCTGATGTTAGCGCTCACACGCCGTCGCACCAACCGCCCTGCTCGCGTGCCCCTGTCCGCCGAGTCTCCGTCCTCGGCCTGTGCGACACGGGGCGTGCGGAGACGCGGAGTGGAGACTCGGCGCACGCGTGGCGCGGGCGGGGCGGGTCAGCGCGGGGCGCGTCAGCGCGCGGCGGGCGGCGCGGTGCTCGCGCGGGGGACCAGGGTCGCCGGGAGGAGGGTGCGGGGCGGGGGGTCGCCCGCCAGGGCGCCGACCAGGGCCCGGATCGCGCTGCGGCCGAGGGCCGGGAAGTCCTGCCGGACGGTCGTCAGCGGCGGGACGAAGTACGCGGCGCCGGCCTCGTCGTCGAAGCCGACGACCGACACGTCCTGCGGCACCCGCAGCCCGCGCTCCCAGAACGCCCGCAGCAGGCCGAGCGCGAGCTGGTCGTTGGCGGCGAACACCGCGGTCGGCGCGCCCGCGTCGGCCAGGCGCAGCCCCTCGCGGTAGCCGGACTCGGCGGACCAGTCGACCTCGACGGGCTCCGGCGCCGCGACGCCCGCGGCGGCGCACGCCTCGCGCCAGCCCGCGAGCCGCTCCTGCGCGTCGAACCAGTCCTGGGGCCCGGCCAGGTGCACGACCTCGCGGTGCCCGAGGTCGACCAGGTGCCGGGTCGCGGCGCGGGCGCCCTCGCGCTGGTCGACCCCGACCGCCACGACGTGCGCGGGTCCCGGCACCGGCTCGCCCGAGGTCACCGAGACGACGGGCACCGGCACGTCGAACGCGGCGACCGCCTCCGCCACGTCGACCTGCGGCGCGATGATCGCGATGCCCTCGACGGCCTGGTCCAGGAAGTGGTCGAGCGCGCCGCGCATGGTCCCGGCGTCGAACGTGTCGATCGCCGCGACGCTCACGTAGTAGCCGACCTCGCGCGCCGCGCTCTCCAGGCCGATGAGCGTGCTGGTCGGGCCGTGGTGCACGGACGACGTGGTGACGACGCCGAGCGCGCCGGACCGGCGGGTGACCAGGGCCCGCGCCGCGCTGTTCCGGCGGTAGCCGAGCTCGGCGATCGCCGCGAGCACGCGGTCCCGGGTCTCCGGCCGGACGCTCGGGTGGTCGTTCAGCACGCGCGACACCGTCTGGTGCGACACCCCGGCCAGCGCGGCGACGTCGCTCATCGCGGGCGGGCGCCGGACGGCGGGGGCGCCGGGCGTGCCGGTCACGGCGGGCCTACCTGTCCCCGCGGGGCGACGGGGCCGCCGCCGCGCCGAGCTCCCGCGACCGGTCGTGCGCCGCCCGCGCCGCCGCGACGACGCCGGCCCGCACCCCGTGCGCGTCCAGCGCCGCCACGCCCGCGACCGTGGTGCCGCCGGGCGACGACACCCGCTCGCGCAGCACCACCGGGTGGTCGCCGGTCTGCGCGGCGAGCGCGGCCGAGCCCTCGACGGTCGCGACCGCGAGCCGGGTCGCGAGGTCGCGGGTCAGACCCAGCAGGACGCCCGCCTCCGCCATCGCGTCGATCAGGTAGAACGCGTACGCCGGGCCCGAGCCGGAGATCGCGGTGACCGCGTCGAGGTCCTTCTCGGCCACCCGCACGACCAGCCCCGTCGCGGCGAGCGCGCGCTCGGCGAGGTCGAGGTGCTCGTCGGTCGCGTGCGTGCCGGGGGCGATCGCGCTGGCGCCCTTGCCGACGAGCGCCGGGGTGTTGGGCATGACCCGGACGACCGGGGTGCCCTCCGGCAGCGCCGCCTCGTACACCGCGACGGGGATGCCGGCGGCGACCGAGACGACCAGGGTGCCGGGCCGCAGCGTCGGCGCGATCTCCGCCAGCACGTCCGGCACGACCTGCGGCTTGACCGCGATCAGCACCAGCCCGGCGCCCTTGACCGCCTTGGCGTTCGGGTCGGCGGCGCGCACCCCGTACCGGCCGGACAGCTCCATGGCCCGGGCGGCGCTGCGCTCGGTGACGTCGACGTCGTCGGCGGTCCAGCCGGCCGCGAGCAGCGCCGTGACCAGGGCCTCGCCCATGACGCCGCCGCCGAGGACCGCCGCGTGCGGTCGTGCCGTGGTCTGCGTCATCGGGTGTCCTCCGGTGGTGGTGGTGCGGGTGGGGCTGGCGGCGAGCCTAGTCCCGGTGGCCGTCGGCCCGGCCGCTCAGGCCGGCCGCGGCGCGTACATGATGACCGCGACCCCGGCGAGGCACAGCAGCGCCCCGAGCACGTCCCAGCGGTCGGGCCGGAAGCCGTCGGCCACCATCCCCCAGGCCAGCGAACCGGCGACGAACACGCCGCCGTACGCCGCCAGGATCCGGCCGAAGTGCGCGTCCGGCTGGAGCGTCGCGACGAACCCGTACAGCCCGAGCGCGATCACCCCCGCGCCGATCCACACCCAGCCCCGGTGCTCGCGCACCCCCTGCCAGACCAGCCACGCGCCGCCGATCTCCAGCAGCGCCGCGAGCGCGAACAGCACGACCGACCGCAGCGGCATGCGGACCCCTCCCCCGCCGGGCCGCGGGCGGGCGCCGGCCGGTCCAGGGTGGCAGAAGGGCGCCCGGCCGGGTCCCCTCGGTCAAGCCGGTTCGTAGGTCCAGAGCTCCATCCCCTGCCAGCCCTCGGGAAACCCCATCGACGAATGGGGATCGAGGCCCGGGACGACAGGGAACTTCTTGACGACCGTCGCCAGCTGCCGCGGCCAGTTCGTCGTCGGGTCCAAGCAGACGAGCATGTGCCCGATGATCGCGGCGAGCACGTACACGCGGTTGTTGTCCGTGTGGCGGAGGTGGTGGAGCCGAAGGTGCGTCTGGGTCGTCGCCGGGATGCGCGGTGGGTACACCGTCGCGCGGTTCCACACGCGCGCGTTGTGAGCGCAGTGGTTGCGCAGGACGTTCAGGGACCGCAGCCAGCCGTGCACGACATCACGGTTCCTGATCTCGAGAGTGCGTGCGATCGCCCCCGCGTCCCGGGAGCCGAGCAGGTTGTACAGGCCCGTCAAGCACCCGAAGGTCATGATCTCCGTGGCCGCCCAGATCGGGAGCCGGCCCTCGTACTTCCAGACGAAGTGGCGGACGAACTCCTCGGTCCTCGCGTCGTCCAGCAAGGCGTGGAAGCGACGCAACCACTCCTCGTGCAGCGTCCTCCGGGGGCCCGCGCCCCTCACGTGGGCGACCTCTCGGCACCGTGCCGCGTCCAGGTGCTCCGCGTCCAGGTGGCCGTGCGGGTCGGTCTTGCCCAGCTGGTAACCGACCTGCACGCGCAGGGCGACCTCGATCCGCTGGAGCCCGCTCAGGAGCACGCCCCGCAGTCGGTCGTCGAAGTCGTGGAGCGCCACCGCCTGCTCGAAGGTCGCCCCGTCGATGAACTTGTCAGACGGTGGCAGCCGCGGTCCCGACGGTCCCTGCGGCGCCGGCTTCCGAAGGACGTAGGTGTAGGCGGAGAGCCGGTAGTAACCGATCCGGCGCAGCGCGCGGACCGCGGCACGGTCGTCACCGATCTCCAGCCCACGCCGACGCAGCAGGTCGACCTGCGCGTTGTAGTTCAGGTGGGGCTTGGCGTACTTCATCGGACGCTCCTGCACAAGAAAACCGACCCATCAGTGCCGGTGACCGGAGGTCGGTGGCACCCAGAGGGGTCGGTGTTTGTGCCACGAGACTAGCCGAGGCACGACGTGCCTGCAGGTGATCTGGGTCACACGACGAGGCAGGGCGCCCGGCCGGTGCCGCGCAGGGGACGCGGGGACCGGCCGGGCGCCGTCGAGGGCCCGGGATCAGCTCCCGGGCGGGCCGCCGGCCGGGAGCTGGCCGCCGCCGAAGCCGCCAACGCCGGGAAAGGACATCTGGCCCTGGCCCGACGACGAGTCGTCGGTGCTGCCGCCCAGGCCGGAGAGCCCGCCGCCGGACTCCGAGTCGTCCGAGACCAGCGACTGGCTCAGGTCCGCCAGCACCACCTGGTCGCCCTCGGACAGGCCGGACACGATCTCGGTGCGCTCGGCGCCGACGGCACCCCGCTCGACCTCGACGGACTCGACCGTCCCGCCGCTGAGCACCTGCACCGTGGCGGTCGAGCCGTCCAGGTGCACCGCCGACGACGGCACCGTGAGCGTCTGCTCGGACGCGGCGACCGCAATGGACACCTGGGCCGAGGAGCCGTTGTAGAGCGCGACGTCCTCTGGGTCGACCGAGATGTCCACGGCGTACGTCGGGTCGGACGAGGTCGTGGACGCGTTGAGGAGGCCGATGGCCGTGACCGTGCCGGTCAGGTCCTCGTCGCTGGTGCGCACCGAGAGGGCCGCCTCCTGGCCCACCTCGACCAGGTCGACCTGGCTGAGCGGGACCGTCGTGGACACGGTGTACCCGTCGTCGCCGATGACGGTGATGACGGCCGACGTCGACGAGGCCTCGACCTCGTCGCCCGCGGTGATCGAGACCGCCGCGACGGTGCCCGCGATCGGGCTGGTGAGGTCGACCAGGTCCAGCTTGCTCCGCGCGATGGCGAGCTCCGCCTCGGCCTGGTCGATCGCGGCCTGGTCGGCGAGCAGGTCGGCGGCGCTCGCGACCGCGGAGGTGCCCGCGGAGCCCGAGGCGCCCGAGCCCGAGGAGCCGGACGGCACGGAGCCCGTGGTGGAGGACGTGTCGCCCGAGGACGACTGGCCCGTGCCGGACGACGAGCCGCTCGGCAGCGCGGCGCTCTGGTCGGCGGCCGCGGAGCCGTCGGTGGTGCCGCTCGCCGTGCCGCCGGTCGTCCCGGTCGTGCCGCCCGTCGACGGCGCCGTGCCCGTGCCGCCCGAGCCCGCCGACGTCAGCGCGTCCTGCGCCGCGGCCACCGCGGTGTCGAGGTCGGTCACCAGGGTCATGAGGCTGGTCTGCGCCTCGTCCACGGTCGTCTGCGCCGCGAGCACGGTGGTGATGGCGTCCTGGCACGACGTGAGGTCGTCGGTGGTCGTGCTGGTGGTGGACGCGGCGCCGGTGATCACCGCGCCCGTCGTCGCGGCGGCGCCGGTCGCGGTGGCGTCCGCCGTCGCAGCCTCCTCGGCCGGCGCGTCCTGCGCCGGCTCCTCGGTCGGATCGGGGGTCGGCTCGGTGGCCGGCTCGGTGGTCGGCTCGTCCGTCGAGCCGTCGCCGGACCCGCCGCCCGAGCCGTCGCCGGCCCCGTCACCCGAGCCGTCGCCGGACCCGTCGCCGTCGAGCACCGCCCGGCACGCCTCCTGCGCGGCCGCGGTCGCGGTGGACGCCTCCGCCAGCGCCGCCTGCGCCGCCTGGTACTGCGCGAGCAGCGCCTGCTGGGCGGCCTTCACGGCGGCGACCGCCTGCGTCACGGCGGGGTCCGCCGCCGACCCGCCGCCGTCGGTCGCGCCGGCTCCCGTCGACCCGCCGGCCTGCGCGTCGCCGCCGGTCGCCGAGGCGTCGGGGACCGAGCCGGTCGAGCCCGTCCCGGTCGACCCGGACCCCGTCGACCCGGACCCGGTCGTCGACGACCCCGTCCCGCCCGAGGCGGACGAGCCGGTGCTGGTCGTGCTGCCGCTCGTGCTGCTGCCCGAGGTCTGGGAGTCGATGTCGTCCTCCAGCTGCTGCTGCGCGTCGGCGACGGCCTGCTCGGCCTCCTCGACGGCATCCTCCAGCGACGCGGTGTCGAGCGTGGCGAGCACCTGGCCCGCCGTGACGGTGTCGCCCACGGCCACGTCGACCGCGCCGACGGTGCCGGCGACGGAGAACGCCCGGTCGTACCGGCTGGCCGAGGCGACGGTGCCGGTCGCGTCGATGGTCTGCTCCACGGTGCCGAGCGCCGCGGTGGCGGTCCGGTAGCCGCTGGCCCTCGCGCTGGTGACGGCGATGGCGACCCCGCCGCCGAACAGACTGAGCGCGGCCGCCGCGGCGACCCCGCCCAGCACGAGCCGCCGGCGGCGCGTCGCCCGCCGGGCCCGGGCCTTGGGCGTCAGAGGCGTCGCGGGGGTCGCCTCGGCCTCCCGGCGACCCACGCGCCGCTTCAGGCTGTCACGCATCGTCGCCCTCGCTCCCGGTCGAGCCGGTCGCGCCCGGGAAGCCGCCGCGGCCGCCGAACCCGGTCGAGCAGCCGTCGTCCGTCGCGTCGGACAGCGTGAGGCTCGTCGCGGCGACCTGGCCGCTGCTGTCGGCCTCGCCCTGCGCCGTGACGCACCGGCCCACCGCGATGGCCGTGGCGTCGGCCGCGACCGTGCTGGTGAAGGCGGTGGCGTCGTCGACGGTGACGGTGACGGTGGCGGTCGTCGTCGTCGCGTCGTCGGCCCCGGGCGCCCTCGTCGACTCGACCGTGATCGTGCTGCCGTCGACCGCGGTGACCAGCCCGGCGGTCGCGCCGCCGAACCCGCCCTCGGACCCGCCCCCGGAGCCGCCGACCGGCACGTCCGTCGGTGCGCCGTCGGGCATCTCGGCGCCCTCGGGCAGGTCGGTCGGCCTCCCGCTGGGCAGCTCGCCGTCCGCCGGGAACCCGCCGCCCGAGCCACCGCCGAAGCCGCCCGTGCAGCCGTCGTCGGTCGCCGCGGTGATCGCGACGGACGTCGCCGCGGCGCCCTCGTCGCCCGAGGTGAACGCCACCACGCACGACCCGACGGTGACGTCGGACAGCGCGGCGGTGACGGTCTGGGTGATCGTCGTCGTGTCGTCCCAGGCGACCGCCGTCTGCCCGTCGTCGCCCTGCACCTGCAGGAGGGCGTCGGTGACGGCGGCGATCTCGCCCGAGGTGCCGCCGCCGGGCAGCCCCCCGCCGCCCTGGCCGGACGGCGCCTGCGCCTGCGCGGCGTCGCCGGCGTCCGCGGTGCCGGTGTCCCCGGCGTCGGCGGTGCCGCTCGAGCAGGCCGCGAGCAGGGCCAGGACCGCCGCGGCGGCGGGGGCGGCCAGCAGGCCGGTGCGGGTGCGGGACATGTCTCTCCTCGTGGTGGTGGTACTGAAGGGGGCCGCGGGTCGCACGGGCCTCACTCCGACCGCAGGGCGTCGATGGGCGCGAGCCTCGCGGCCCGGGTGGCGGGGTAGACGCCGAACACGAGGCCGATGGCCATCGCGATCGCGACCGAGCCGCCGACGGCGGCGCCCGAGATGACGATCGAGGTGTCCAGCAGGTCCGGCAGGGCCTTCGCGGCGACGACGCCGAGCGCCGCACCGAGCAGGCCGCCGGCCAGGCCGAGCACGCCCGCCTCGACCAGGAACTGCCGCCGGATGGCCCACGGCGGGGCGCCGAGCGCCTTGCGCAGGCCGATCTCGCGGGTCCGCTCGGTGACGGAGACCAGCATGATGTTCATGACCCCGATCCCGCCGACCAGCAGCGAGAGCGCCGCGATGCCGGTGAGCAGGACGGTCAGCGTCCGGTAGACCGAGGTCGCCGTGCTGACCAGGGAGTCCTGGCTGTCGATGCTGAAGTCCGCGCTGTCCGCGTCGGTGATGTCGTGCAGGTTGAGCAGGAGCTGGTTCGCCTCCTGGTACGCCGCGCCGAGCTGGTCCGCCGACGATGCCTGGACGTAGATCGTGGTGAGGGAGTTCCGGTCGAAGCCGCCCGACACCGTGTCGGAGGCGGTGGTCAACGGGATCACGACCAGGTCGTCGAGGTCGGTGTCCGTGCTGGAGCCCGCGGTGTCGAGGACGCCGACGATCGTGAACGCGGTGTCCGCGATCGTGAGCTGCTGGCCGACGACGTTCGTGGTGCCGAACAGCTCGGTGGCGGTGGTCGCACCGATGACGGCCACGGTCGCGCCCTCCGCGTCGTCGTCCGCCGTGAGGAACTCGCCGGAGGTGACCGCACGGGACCGGACGTCGAGCCAGTCCTCGGTGGTGCCGACGACCGTGGTGGTCCAGTTCGTGTCGTTGGCCTCCACGGACTGCGACGACTCCTTCTCCGGCGCGACGGCGCCGACGTCCGGGGCGTTCACCTCGGAGGACAGCGCGTCGGCGTCCGACCGGGTCAGCGTCGCGCCGGTGCCGAACCCGCCGCGCACGCCGTCGGAGTCGGTCGACGACCCGGGCGTGACGATGAGCAGGTTCGACCCCAGCGCGCTGATCTGCTGGCTCACGTCCTTCTGCGTGCCCAGGCCCAGCCCGACGGTGAGGATCACCGCGGCGATGCCGATGAGGATGCCGAGCACGGTGAGCATCGAGCGCAGCTTGTGCCCCCGCACCGCGGCCCAGCCGGTGCGCAGGGTCTCGGACCAGGTCATCGCGGGTTCACCTCGTCGGACTGGATGAGGCCGTCGCGAACTGTCGCGATGCGCCGGGCGTGCTCGGCGACCTCGAGCTCGTGGGTGATGAGCACGATGGTGCGGCCCTGGGCGTGCAGCTCGTCGAACAGCGCGAGCACGTCCTCGGTGGACCGGGAGTCGAGGTTGCCGGTGGGCTCGTCCGCCAGGATCAGCGCGGGCTCGCCCACCAGGGCGCGGGCGACGGCGACGCGCTGCTGCTGGCCGCCGGACAGCTCGCCCGGCCGGTTGTCCAGCTTGTCGCCCAGGCCGACCCGCTCCAGGGCGGCGACCGCGCGCTCCCTGCGCTCGGCCGCCGGCACCCGGCCGTACACCAGGGGCAGCTCGACGTTCCGCCACGCGCTGAGCGACGGCAGCAGGTGGAACTGCTGGAACACGAACCCGAGCCGCCGGTTCCGGACGTCCGCGAGCTCGACCTCGTCCAGCTCGCCGACGTCCTCCCCCGCCAGCCGGTACTCGCCGGCGGTCAGGACGTCCAGGCAGCCGACGATGTTCATCAGCGTCGACTTGCCGGAGCCCGACGGGCCCATGATCGCGACGTACTCGCCGGCGCCGATCGCCAGGTCGACGCCCCGCAGGGCCTCGAACTCGATGCTGCCCGTCCGGTAGGTCTTGCGGGCGCCGGCGAGCTCGATGACGGTCCCCTGCGGGTCGGCCTCGGTCGGGCGGTCCAGGACGAGCTCAGCCATTGCCGCCGCCGCCCGGGAAGCCGCCCTGCGAGAAGTCGGGCATCTCGCCGGACGAGAAGTCCGGCATCTCGCCGCCGCCGGGCCCCTGCTGGGTGTCGCCGGAGCCGGCGCCGTCGCCGGAGCCGGAGCCCGAGGCCCGCGGGCTGAACGCGGTGACCAGCACCTCGTCGCCCTCGGCCAGGCCGTCGGTGATCTCGACCAGGTTGCCCGACGTCTCGCCGACGGTGACCGCCGTGGTCACCGTCCCGCCGTCCGCACCCTCCTGCGTGACCACGGTCCGGCCGTCCTCGGTGGTCACCGCCGACGCGGGCACGGTCAGCACGTCGGTGCGGCGCTCGTAGATGATCGAGACGTCCACCGACTCGCCGTCGTGCAGCCCCTCGGGGGTGCCGGTGACCGCGACGGTCACCGGGTAGGACGCGACGCCGCCGGAGCTGCTGGACAGCAGCCCGATCTCGGTCACGGTGCCGTAGATGGTCTCGGTCGAGCTGCTGGTCGTGAGCTCGGCCTGGTTCCCGACGGCGAGCAGGGCTACGTCCGACTCGCTCACGCTGACGCTGGTCTGCCACGCGTCCGTGCCGACGACGACGAACTGCGCGGTGCTGGCCGAGGTGGTCGTGGACGACGACCCCGTCGCGCCGCCGCCGCCCGTCATGCCGGTGGCGCCGGTGCTCCCCGTGCTGCCGGTGCTCCCGCTCCCCGACGACGAGCCCGAGCCGGTGACCACGTCCCCGACCTCGAGGTCCACGGTGGTGAGCAGCCCCGACACCGGCGCGGTCAGCGTCGCGCCGGCCAGGTCGGCCTCCGCGGCGGCGACGGCGGTCCTCGCGACGTCCACCTGGGCGGATAGCGCGGCGACCTGCGCGTCCGAGGCGTCCGAGCCGTCGGCCTCGTCCTCGGTGTTCGACAGCGACGCCTGGGCGCTCGCCAGCTCGGCCTTCGCCTGGAGCAGCGCGGCGTCCAGCTGCAGCGTGTCGACCGTCGCGAGCTGCTGGCCCGCGGTCACGGTGTCGCCGGCCGCGACGTCGACCGAGGTCACGGTGCCGCTCACCGCGAACGACACGTCCTCCTGCACGGTCGGCGTCAGCGTGCCGGATCCCGACACGGACTGCTGGATGGTCGACAGGCTCGCGGCCACCGACGTCGTCGTCGGGGCGGCGGCCTGCGCCTCGGTCTCGCGGAACCCGAACCAGTACACCCCGGTCCCGGCGACGCCGGCCAGCAGCACGACGGCCACCACCCGCACCCACGGTCGGGTGCGCCTCCACAGCGACAGCATGCTCTCCCTCGGTCCGTCGGGGACGGACCGCGCTCGCGGGCGGTGCCGCGGGGCCGTCCCGGCTGGTCAGGACCGTAGGGAGCGAGGCTGGACCGGCCGTAGCACCCCCCTGTGCCCAGCCTGTGCGGGCGGTGCCGGGGCACGGGCGGGACGGTGAACACCTCGACAGTGGATGGTGGGGTGCGGCCGGTGGGGTGGGGCCGGTGCGGGTGCGGGCCCCGGGGATCAGGCCGGGAGGAGCAGTCCGTCCGCCACCAGGCCGCGGACCTCGGGCAGCACGTCGGCCGCCACCGCGCCCGCGTCGACGCCGAGCAGCGCGCCCAGGGCGCCGACGATCTGCCCGACCGTGAGCTCCCCGTCGCACGCACCGACCAGCCCGGCGAGCGCCGTCCCCGCCTGCACGGTCCGCCCGAACCCGCCGCCCTGGCGCAGCAGCACGATCTGCGGGTCGACGTCGCCCGGCCGCAGGTACCGCTCCTCCGTGACGTCCGCGGGCACGAGCAGCCGCTCGGCCGCGAGTGCCGCGTCGTCCCGCCGGCGCAGCCAGTCGTGCGCGGCCAGCGACGCCCCGATGGCCGGGCCGAGGGGCTGCCGGACGGTGCCGGTGACCTCCTCGAGCCGCCGCAGCCGGGGGGCGTCCGCCAGGTCCGCGGCCGGCCGGCGCAGGACGACGATGCCGAACCCGATGCCCTCGACGTCCCGGGACGCGAAGTCGGCGAGCCAGGCGGCGTACCGGGCGCGCCAGGCGGCGGGGTCGCGGTCGGGGGTGGTGCCGCCGTCGCGGATCCAGGTCTCGGCGTACTGGGCGGGGTCCTGCAGCTCGCGCTGCACGACCCACCCGTCCAGCCCGGACGCGTCGAGCCAGGCGCCGACGCGCTCGTCCCAGGACTCGCCGCGCCGCACCTCCCAGTTGCCGAGCAGCTGGGCCACCCCACCGGGGGCGAGCACCGACCCGACCGACGTGATCAGGTCGGACACGATCGCGTCGCCGGTGCGGCCGCCGTCCCGGTACTCGTAGGTCGGCACGTCCGCGGCCGCGCGCGGGGTGATGACGAACGGCGGGTTGCTCACCACCAGGTCGAACCGCTCCCCCGCGACCGGCTCCAGCATCGAGCCCCGCCGCAGCTCCAGCGCGCCCGGCGCCAGCCCGGCGAGCGTCGCGTTGAACCGGGCGAACCCGAGCGCCCGCGCCGAGATGTCCGTGCCGACGACCACGTCGCTGTGCCGGGCCGCGTGCAGGGCCTGGATCCCGCAGCCGGTGCCGAGGTCGAGCGTCCGGGCGCTGGGCTCGCGCACGGTGACCTGCGCGAGGGTCGTCGACGCGCCGCCGACGCCCAGCACGTGGTCGGTGCGCAGCGCGCCGCCGGTCGCCAGCTCGCCGAGGTCGGACGCCACCCACCAGTCGACCGGTCCGGCGGCGTCCTCCGCCTCGTAGGGCCGGAGGTCGACCCGGGCCCGCACCGCGTCCTCGGCGTCCGCACCCGCCGCGACGACCAGCCCCAGCCGCTCCGCGCCGGCCACGCCGAGCGACGGCAGCGCGCGGGCCAGCGCGACCGCGGGCACCGGGACGCCGAGCACGAACGCCCGGACCAGCGCCGCGCGGGGCTCGTCACCGGCGGTCGCCAGCAGGGCGGGGACCGGCTCCTCGCGGTGCAGCGCGGCGCTCGCGACCGGGCCCAGCAGCTCCTCGACGCCGGGCACGGTGAACCCCGAGGCGGCGAGGTCGCTGCGCAGGGCGGCGACGAGCGCGGGGTCGGCGGTCAGGGGCTCGGTCGGTGCGGCGTCCACCAGACCATCCTCCCCGACGCGACCCGGCGCGTAGGCCCGCGTCAGACCGGCAGCGGCTCCCCGCCCGGCCCGTCGCCCCCGGCGGGCGCGGCGTGCGGCACGACCTCGTCCTGCCAGCGCGTCGCGTACCAGCCGGTCGGGCCGCCGGACTCCAGGGTCACCACGCCGGTGTTGTCGAGCGGCCAGCGCCCGGACGTGGCCGCGTCCAGGTTCCCGGCCCGGGTCAGCGTCCAGAGCCGGATCATCGCGCCGTGGCTGACGACCGCGACGGTGCCCGCGCCGGTGCCGAGCAGCTCGTCCACGACCGCGTCGAACCGGTCGAGCGTCTCCTGCCCCGACTCCCCGCCCGGCATCGCGGCGCCCAGGTCCCCCGACGCCCAGGCCACCATCGTCGAGAGGTACCGGTGCACCGACTCGTCGTCCGTGCGCATCTCCAGGTCCCCGGCGAGCACCTCGCGCAGGCCCTCCCGGACCTGCACCTCGAGTCCGTGCGGCCGCGCCACCTCCGCGGCGGTCGACCGCGCGCGGTCCAGCGTCGACGCGAACACCGCGCCGAGCGGCTCCGCGGCCAGCGCCTGCCCGACCGCGCGCGCCTGCCGCTCACCCTCGGGGGTCAGCGGCGCGCCCGGGGCGGCGGTGTCGAGCGCGTGGACCAGGTTGGACGGGGTCTGGCCGTGCCGGACGAGGTGCAGCCGCACGGTCACTCGCAGTTCTCGGTGGTGAACGCGCTCAGGTCGTCGCTCGCCGTGGCGAGGTCGTCGGAGTCGGCCTGCTCGGCGAACTGCTGCAGGGCTGCGGTGAACGCCTCCTGGTCCGTCGGGTCGATGTCGGCCAGCGCGTCGTCCAGCTCGGCGAACGTCGAGGTGAACACGCCCCACGAGTCCGCGATGTCGTCCGGCGCCTCGACCTCGTCGAACTGGTCGCGGGCGTCCGAGATGGCGTCGGCGAACGCCTGCGGGTCGTCGCTGAGCGACCCGGCGGCGGTGATCTCCGTCATCGCGTCCTCGCCCGCGGAGCAGAACGCCTGGACCTTGTCGTCGTCGCCCGAGCAGGCCGCGAGCGGGACGACGAGCGCCAGCAGCGCGGCACCCGCGAGGGCGCCGCGAGCGGCGCGGCGGGACGGACGGAGGGCGGCGGCGCGGCGCGAGGTCATGGTCCCCACCCTGCCGGACGGTCCGCCGGGCGTCGAGGCGGGCCGTGCTGGGCCTGCGCTCAGCCCAGCAGCTCAAGGTAGCTCCGGCGCGCAGGCATCGCGTGGATGACGAGCTCGTTGCCGCTGTCGAACCGCAGCACCACGATCTCGAGCACCCGCCCCACCCGGTCGAAGCCCAGCCGCAGCTCGCGCGCAGGGCTGTCCTCGTCGAGCGGAGAGACGTACACAGCGTGGGCGGCGGCGTGGAGCGCGTCCTGGTCCTGCACACCGTGCTTCCGGGCCGACGGGTGGATCCTCACGCCACCTCGTCACCGACCCAGGCCCGAAGCGCGGTCCGGATCGCCTCGGACCGGTTCAGGTGCTCGTGCTCTGCCCGCCGCGTCAACGCGGCCAGCAGCGCGTCGTCGAGCCGGACCGGCACCACGGTGCCGGGGGTCGCGCCGCGTCGCGGTCGACCGCGACGTCGTAGGGCCGCGACGTCGTAGCCGCGCTCGGCCTCGTCCGCCCACGCCTGGATCTGCTCGTCGGTGACCGGGGTCCCGTCGATCGTCTCGTCGCCCATGCCGAATAACGTATACGAAAACGGCTTGCGTCACGAGAGCGCGTCACGCCCGCAGCGGCACCTCGCGCTCCAGCCGCGCCTCCTCGTCCACCCGCGCCGCCCGCAGCCGGGACAGCACGACCGCGGTGAGCGCGACGAGCCCCGCCACGATCGCGATCGACAGGCGCACCACGTGGTTCGCCCCGTCGCCGAGGCTCACCGTGACCACGGCGGGCGCGATGAGCAGCGCCACCAGGTTCATCACCTTGATCAGCGGGTTGATCGCCGGCCCGGCGGTGTCCTTGAACGGGTCGCCGACGGTGTCGCCGATGACCACCGCGTCGTGCGCCGGCGAGCCCTTGCCCCCGTACCGCCCGTCCTCGACCAGCTTCTTCGCGTTGTCCCAGGTGCCGCCGGAGTTCGCGAGGAACACCGCCATGAGGACGCCGGCGCCGATCGCCCCGGCGAGGAACCCGGCGAGCGGCCCGATGCCCAGCCCGAACCCGACGGCCACCGGCGCGGACGCCGCGAGCAGCCCGGGGGTGGCGAGCTCGCGCAGCGAGTCCCGGGTGCAGATGTCGACGACCTTGCCGTACTCCGGGCGCTCCGCGCCGGTCATGATCCCGGGGTGCTCGCGGAACTGCCGGCGCACCTCGAACACGATCGCCCCGGCCGCGCGGGTCACGGCGTCGATCGCGAGCCCGGAGAACAGGAACACCGTGGCCCCGCCGAGGATCACGCCGACCAGGGTCACCGGGCTGATCACCTGGTAGTCGGTCATCGCCAGGACGATGTCGCCCGGCACCTGCGTCAGCTCCAGCCCCCGCACCGCCCCGGCCACCGCGTCGGCGTACGACCCGAACAGCGCCGTCGCCGCCAGCACGGCCGTCGCGATCGCGATGCCCTTGGTGACGGCCTTGGTGGTGTTCCCGACGGCGTCGAGGTCGGTGAGGATCTGCGCGCCCTCCTCGGTGACGTCGCCCGACATCTCGGCGATGCCCTGGGCGTTGTCGCTCACCGGCCCGAAGGTGTCCATCGCGACGATCACGCCGACCGTCGTCAGGAGCCCGCAGCCCGCGAGCGCCACCAGGAACAGGGACAGGGAGATCGACCCGCCGGCGAGCAGGAACACCCCGCAGATCGCCGCGGCGATGGTGCCCGCCGTGTAGACCGCCGACTCCAGCCCGACGCCGATCCCGGAGAGCACCACCGTCGCGGCCCCGGTCTGCGAGGTGCGCGCCACGTGGATCGTCGGCTTGGAGGTCGTGCCGGTGAAGTAGCCGGTCAGCCAGAGGATCACCCCGGCCAGTACGACGCCGATCGCGACCGCCCCCGCCGCGACGGCCCGCGGGTCGCCCGGGTGGTCCGCCAGCCCGGCCGTCCCGGCGAGGTCCGCGAACGACGACGGCAGGTAGGCGAACGCCGCGACCGCCGCGAGCACCGCCCCCGCCACCGCGGCCACCGCGAAGCCCCGGTTGATCGCCGTCAGCCCGCTCTCGTCGCCGCGGACCCGGGTCACGACCACCCCGAGCGCCGCGACGACGGCGCCGATCGCCGTCACGATCAGCGGGAACACCAGGCCCTCCTCGCCGAACGCCGCCCGGCCGAGGATCAGCGCCGCCACCAGCGTCACCGCGTACGACTCGAACAGGTCGGCCGCCATGCCCGCGCAGTCGCCGACGTTGTCCCCCACGTTGTCCGCGATCGTCGCCGCGTTGCGCGGGTCGTCCTCGGGGATGTGCTGCTCGACCTTGCCGACGAGGTCCGCGCCCACGTCGGCCGCCTTGGTGAAGATGCCGCCGCCGACCCGCATGAACATCGCGAGCAGCGCGGCCCCGAAGCCGAAGCCCTCGAGCACCGCGGGCGCCTCGCCCCGGTACAGCAGGACGACCACCGCGGCGCCCAGCAGGCCCAGCCCGACGACCGACATCCCGACGACCCCGCCCGTCCGCAGCGCGATCCGCGCCCCCGTCGCACGGCCGCCCGGCAGCGACGCCGCCGCGGCCACCCGCACGTTCGCCCGCGTCGCGAGCCACATGCCGAGGTAGCCGATCGACGCCGAGAACCCCGCGCCGACCAGGAAGAACACCGAGCGGCCGATCTTGACGCCGGCGTCCCCCGGCAGCAGGAACAGCAGCGCGAACACCACCACCGCGAACAGCACCAGCGTGCGCAGCTGCCGGGACAGGTACGCCGCGGCGCCCTCCTGCACCGCCGCGGCGATCGCGCGCATCGACGCGGACCCCTCGTCGGCCGCCAGCACCTGCCGGCGCAGCACCACCGCCACGACGAGGGCGGCGACCGCCACGGCCGCGATGACGGCGACCACCACGAGGCTTCCGGACCCGAGCTCGACCATGCATCCTCCTCGGACGCGGGGCACGGCCCTGCCCGAGCCGCCCCCCGGTACGCGCCGCTCCGTTGCCGCGCGAGAGGACGCCACTGTAGCCAGATCTGCCCGGTTGGGAAGGGGTGCGGAGGCGCCCCGTCCGACGCCGGGGTGCGCCGAACGGGTGACGCGGACGGGGCACCCCAACGATCGGCGGGTCTGTCACGTCCACCCCACGACACTCATCCCGGGGCCGCGGCCCACACGCCCCCGGACATCAGCAGCGGAGGAACCGTGACCTGGCAGGACGACCTGGCGGCCTTCGCCCGAGAGCGCGGCCCCGCGCTCGTCGGCTACGCCCGCCTGCTGACCGGCGACACCGCCGCGGCGGAGGACCTCGTGCAGGAGGCCATCGTCCGCGCCTGGTCCCGGCGTCGCTCGGGGGCCGACATCACCTGGCTCGAGGCGTACGTCCGGCGTGCCGTCCTCAACGGGTGGGTCGACCACGTCCGGCGGGAGCGTGCGTGGCGCGACCGCGCCCACCTGCTGGTCGACGACGCCCCGACCCCGTCGCCGGAGCGCACCACCGTCGACCGCGCCCAGGTGGCCGGGGCCCTCGAGCGGCTGTCCCCGCGGGAGAGGGCCTGCACGGTGCTCCGCCACTACGACGACCTCACGATCCCCGAGATCGCTCGCCGGCTCGACCTCTCCGAAGGGGCCGTGAAGCGGTACCTGTCCGACGGCGCGCGCCGTCTGAGCCGACTGCTCGGCGTCGCCTACGACCTCGACACCGAAGACCTCTCGACCACGAACGGAGGCCCGCGATGAGCGACGAGCTGCGCCGCGCCCTCGACGACCTCGTGCAGGACGTCGCCGCCGAGCAGGACTCCCGTGCGCGCTCCGGGGGCGGTCTGCCCGTCGGTGCGATGACCGCGCGCGCCCGTCGGAACCGCATCCGGCACACCGCGCTCGTGTCCGCCGTGACCGCGTGCGCGGTGCTCGGCGTCGCCGCGGGAGGGGTGGCCGTCGCGTCCTGGGACCGCCCCGAGCCCGCCCCGGCAGCGCCGCCCACCCGGACCTCGGCGCCGTCCCCGACGCCGACGTCGAGCCCGTCCCCGACCACGTCGTCCGTGGCGCTGCCCTCGGGCGACCCTGCGCTGCCGTTCGGGACCTGCGGGTCGTTGGTCGGCGCACCCACGGCAGCACCTACCGGCGAGGGCCTCGCGCTCGAGCTGGCAGCGACGCCCTCGGTGCTCGGCCGCGCACCGGTCGAGGTGCGGACGACGCTCGCCGCCACCTCGGGCGACGTGGGTGCGGTCACGCCGCAGACAGGTCCGACCGTGCTCTTCGCGCGGGACGGCGTCGTGGTCGCGACGGCCCCCACGTACCCGGCCGGTGCGACGGTCGACGCCGTGGCCTTCGTCTACGACGACCCGGAGCACCCGTCGCGCTCGACCTTCGTCAGCCACGTGACTCCGACCGTGTGCGACGCGCCGGGCGCCTCCGCGGGCGAGCCGCTGCCCGCAGGGGACTACGCGGTGATCGCGGTCGCCGGGACGTGGACGACCGGGCGCGACGCGCTCCGCGGCGTGGCGGGGGACGGCGTCTGGACCGCGGCGGACATCGCTTCCTCCGTGCCGCTCGAGGAGCGCTCCGTGGTGTCCGCCGCAGTGCCCGTCCGGGTCGAGGTGCAGGACGCCGACGCGGCGATGCTCCCGCAGGCCCCGACCGGGCCGCCGAGCCTCGACGGCGTCGGCGCCGCGGACGACCTGAACCCGTACCCCGACGGCTGCGACGCCGTCGTCACGCCGGACCCGGCCGACGGCGTGCTCGCCGTCACCGGCCCGCGGGCCACCGTGACCGCCGGGACGGACGTCGAGGTCGCCATCACCTACGGCGGCTCCGGCCGGATCTCGCTCGGCCGCAGCAGCCTGCTCCGGCTGGTCCGCGACGGCGCGGTGGTCGCCGCCACCGAGGCCACGTACGGCCTGGAGGACGTCGACTTCGGCAGCACGGTCAGGTCGGCCGTCCCCACCGCCTCCTGGCGGACGTGCGCGGACGGGGCGACGACGGGGTACGGGGTCGCGCTCCAGCCCGGCACCTACACGGCCTACCCGGTGGTGCTGGCGAGCCCGTACGGGCTCGTCGGCCCCGACGGGGCGGAGATCGTGCCGCGCGGGTCGGAGGTCACCATGCGCCAGCTCGTCGGGGAGCCGTTCACGCTCGTCGTGCCGTGACGCCCGTCGGCGCTGGTCGTCGCGCCGACACCGCGATGCCCTGACGCCCCGGTGCTCGGCTCGGGTCCCACCACTCGGCCGATCGGGTGAACGCCGCCCGCACCCCAACGTTGCGCAGCCGGTCCTCGTCTCACCTCACGACAGGATCACCCCGGCCGTGCCGGGCGGGACGACGAGGGGGACCACGTGGCGTGGCAGGACCAGGTGACGGAGTTCGTCGCCGCGCGGGGCCCGGCGCTGGTCGGGTACGCCCGGCTGCTCACCGGCGACCACGACAGCGCGCAGGACCTCGTCCAGGACGCGCTCGCGAAGTCGTGGTCCCGCTGGCGGGCCGGCACCGACATCGAGTCGCTGGACGCGTACGTCCGGAAGGCCGTGCTGACGACCTACCTGGACCAGTACCGGCGTGGGGGGGGGGGGGGGGGGGGGGGGGGGGGGGGGGGGGGGGGGGGGGGGGGACGGAGNNNNGGAGAAGAGACGGGGCTCTGGCAGAGCCGCCGACACCTGCTCGCCACGCCCGACGTCGCGCCCGAGGCCGCCGAGGCGGACGGGACGGGCGACCTCGCGGACGCGCTGCGGTCACTGACGCCCCGGGAGCGCGCGTGCGTGGTGCTGCGGTTCTACGAGGACCTGACGGTCGCCGGCATCGCCGCGCGGCTGCAGCTGTCCGAGGGCGCGGTGAAGCGGTACCTGTCCGACGGGACGCGGCGCCTGGGTGCGCTGCTCGGGGAGGTGCGCCCGGCCGCCGAGACGATCGAGGTGCGCACGGCTACGGAGGACCGGCGATGAACGAGCACGACCTGCACGCCGCGCTCGGCGACCTGGCCCGGCGCGGGGCGGACGACCAGGCCGCGCGGATGCGCGGCGGCGACGGGCTGTCGGCGGGGCGCGTCGTGGCCGTCGCGGGCCGCCGGCGGCGCCGGCTCGCGACCGTCGCCGCCACCGCCGCGCTCGCCGTGGTCGGTGCGGCCGTGGTGGCGGGCTCGGCGCTGGGCGAGGGCCCCGCGCCGCAGCCGGCGACGCCGCACCCGACCGCCACCAGCACGCCGGCGCCGTCGGGCCCGGCGCCGACCCCGACGGCACCGTCCGGCCCGGTCGCGACTGTCCTGCCGACCGGGGACCCGTCGCTGGCGTTCGGCGCCTGCGGGGCCTTGGCCACCGCGGCGCCCGACGTGCCGCTCGACGACCGGTGGTCCATCGAGACCGCTCCCGCTTCCGCCGAGGCGCCCGTCGGCGGCGGTCTGAGCCTGACCACCCGGTTCGAGGTCGCCATCCCGGCGGACTGGTCGCCCGTCGGCATCGGCGTCGGCATCTGGCCCGGCTCCGGACCCGAGCTCCTGGTGCTGCGCGACGACGTCGTGGTCGGGACCGGCGACCTGTACGGCGAGGTGCCGGCCGGGCTCGAGGGGTACGACGTGGGCGTGAGCGCGCACTCGGCCCTGTACCAGGGGCTCCTGCCGCTGCGGTCCTGCGCCGACGGACTGCCGCTGCCCGTCGGGCAGTACACCGTGGTGCCGACGTCGCTGGTGCTGCCGCTCGGCGACGACCCCGTGGTGGCCGAGCGCGTGCGGACCGAGGGCGCCGACGCCGTGGCCGCCCAGCACCCGGACGCCTGGCGACGGGTCGTCGGCGCACCGCTGGACCTCGAGGTCGTCGACGGCGAGCCCGGCACGCTCCCGGCACCGCAGGCCGTCGACGACCGGGCGATCGCGCCCGAGCCGTCATGCGGCGCCCCGCTGGTCCCGTCCGCCGGCCGGCTGCTGACGCTCGAGGTGCCGGCGTCGGGGGACGTGCCGCCCGGGTCGACGCACGACGCGACGGGCGCGTTCACCTACGCGGGGCCCGGACGGCTGCGCGCGGTCGTCCAGACCACCCCCGGGTACTGGGTCCTCCGGGACGGCGTCGTGGTCGGGGGCCCGCCCGCGCTCACCGACGTCGACCACGCGGTCGTCGACCTGGGTCGGGGCGGGCCGCTCGACCTCCCGGGCGCGCTGGACCTGCGCTCCTGCGCCCCGGGCGGCCCCGGGAACGAGCGGCTTCCGGCAGGCACCTACACCGTCGTGCCCGCAGTCCAGGTGGCCGGAGCCGAGGTCCGGACGGCGGAGGGCGCGCAGGGCCTGCCGTCGGGCGTCGTCACCGGTGAGCCGTTCGAGCTGGTCGTGGGCTGACGATGCTCCCCCGGAGCGTGCCGTCAGCCCGGCGGCGCCAGAGCAGGCAACGGGTCCGCCTTGCGCGCGAGCATCCGCCGCTGCGCCTCCTGCACGAGCGCGTCGGCGTCCGCGGCGCCCGCCGGCGACACCACCCACGCGAGCCGGACGGGCGGCTCGTCGGGCGCCCGCGGCAGCAGCGCGCGGCCGACGCCCTCGACCACCCGCGCCACCTGCTCCTCGGCCTCCGCACCGGGCACGCCGGGCAGCAGCACCACGGCCATGAGCTCGTCGCTCCCGGTGCGGCCGACCATCGCGCCCGTCGGCACCCCGCCCGCGAACCGGTCGGCCAGCACCCGGAGCAGCGCGTCGCCTGACGCACCGCCGAACCGCGCGTTCACCCGGGCGAACCCGTCGACGTCGGCCTGCACCAGCAGGAGCCGGCGGCTGCTGCCGGGCAGCAGCCGCGACCACTCCCGCGCGGTGTGCAGCACCAGCTCGCGCCGCGGCAGCCGGGTCAGCGGGTCGTGCAGCGACCGCTCTGACAGCGCCGCCACCAGCGCGCGCACCAGGTCCGACGTCGCCACCGCTGCCCAGGTGCCGGACCGGACCAGCACGTCGTCGTAGCGGGTCTCCCCGGACCGCTCCATCGCGCGGGTCGCCGACTCGACGATGCCGGTGCGCTCGTCGACCACGAGCGGGGACCAGTCCGCGACCTCGCCGACCGGGCGGCGCGCCAGCACCGCCCGCCCGTAGCCGAGCCGGCCGGTCTGCGCGTCGGTGAACCGGCTGCGGGACACCATGCCGATGCTGCCGTCCCGCTCGTCGACGACCGCCAGGCACGGCAGGTGCGGCGACCGGAACAAGACCTCCACCTCGCTCATCGGCAGGTCGCGGTCCACCACCGCGACGGGCACGGCGATCTCGCCCACGGAGCGGTGCACCCCGCCGACGGCGCGGGAGGTGCGGACGAGGAGGTCGACGTCGTTCGGCACGACCGCATGGTGCCGCCCGCCGGGCGGCGACCCCCCGCCCGCGACCCCGAGGCACCGGGAGTTCCTCCGCTGTTCACCGGGCGGCCCCTGCGCCTGCGCCGATCGGGTGACCGGTACAACCTCGGGTGCCGGCCGGTCGTCCACCTGACGAGAGGATCGCGACGAGCGGGAGGACGAGCGTGCAGCACGGAGACGAGGCGGTCGCGGCACTCGCCCGCGAGCGGGGACGTGCCCTGGTGGGCTACGCGTACCTGCTCACGGGCAGTCTGCGGGACGCGGAGGACCTGGTCCAGGACGCCCTGGTCAAGACGATGGTGCGGGCGCGTTCGGGCGTCGACCTCGACACCGCGGAGGCCTACGTGCGCCGCGCGATCCTCACCACGTTCGTCGACGGGCACCGCCGGCTGCGCCGGTGGCGGGACGCGGTTCCCCGGCTGGGGCACGAGAGCACGCTCCCCGTCCCGGACGGCGCGGACCGCGTCACCGCGCAGGTCGACGTGCGGTCCGCTCTCGCGGCCCTGCCGCCGCGAGAGCGCGCCTGCGTCGTGCTGCGCTACTTCGACGACCTCCCGCTCGCCGACATCGCCGATGCCCTCGGTGTGAGCGTCGGCGCGGTGAAGCGCTACCTGTCCACCGGGACGCACCGCCTGGAAGGACTGCTGGGACCGGTGCACGGACGCGCGGTGCGCGACGCGGAGAGGAGCTCGCTGTGACGTTCGACCTGAGCCGGGCGCTGGACGAGATCGCGGACGACGCCGGTGCCCACGGGCGGCCCGCCGACCCGGGGCGGGTGGTCGCGCTCCGCCGTCGCCGACGAGTCGTGCGGCGTGGCGTCGGTGCGGTCGGGGCCCTCGCCGTCACCGGCGTGCTCGTCCTGACGGGCGCGACACTCGCGGACTGGCGCGCGCCCGACCCCTTGCCCGCGGCGCCGGAACCGACCACGTCCGCACCGGAGCCGGCCCCGGAACCGGACCCGGGCGAGACGCCGGACCCGGGCGCGCCGAGCACGTCGAACCCACCGGTGACGCCGGGCGTGCAGGCCACCGAGCAGCCGGCCGCGGACGCCGCCCCGCTGGCCGATCCGGGCGTCAGCAGGTGGGACGGGGAGTCGAGCCTGGTGTCCGACGCCCCGAGCTCGGGCGACGGCCTGGAGGACGGCGACTTCTTCGGCAGCGTCCTCGCGGTCGACCCCGTCGCGCGCACGATCACCGTCGACCTCGGGATCTTCTACGGGGGCGACGCCGCGAGGACCTGGGCGCAGGAGCACGAACCAGAGCTGCTCGAGAACGACGGCCCGCCCAGCGGGTACGTGATCGTCGACGACGTCCCCCGGTCGAGGACGCTCGTGCTCGCTCCCGACGCGGTGGTCACCGGCTACTGCGTCCTCCCCGAGGCGGTCGTGCAGCAGCCGAGCGACCTCGGCGGGCTGACCGGTCCGGACCCGGCCGGGTGCGCGGACGCCTCACGCGTGGACGGCTCCGTCGGTGGCAGGGCACGGTTCTGGGTCGACGTCCGGGCCGGCGAGGTCGCCCAGCTGGTGGGGCAGTTCCTGCCCTGACGCGCGACGGCGGTCCGGCGGGCGCAGGGGGCTCGCCGGACTGTCGGCCGTCAGCCCTCGCGGTCGGCGGCGAGCGCCTCGTCCACCGTCGCCCGGATGGTGAACACCTGGGTGAGCGCGGTGATGCGGAAGACCTTGAGCAGCCGCTCGGAGTCGATGACGAGCTGGAGGCGCCCGTCGAGCCCCCGGACGCGCTTGAGCACGCCGACGAGCAGCCCGAGCCCCGTGGAGTCCATGAACCGCACCTCGGTGAGGTTCACGACCAGGTCCACGTGCCCGGCGTCGACCAGGCCGGTGAGCTTCTCGCGCAGCGCGGGCGCGGTGTACACGTCGATCTCGCCGGTCACGTCGACGACGGTCCTGCCCTCGACGGTCCTGCTGGCCACGCTGACGTCCACCGGAGCTCCCCTCTGCCTTCCGGGAGCATTCAAACAGACCGCACGCCCGTGGCCCACGTGTTGCGTGCTCACGCGTGTCCGGCGGGCCCGTCCGACCGGGTGAACGTGACCGCGTCGCCGGGCCGGAGCTGCGCCGCCAGATCGCGGGACCGGGGCTCGACGACGGCGACCACCGGGTACCCGCCGGTGACCGGGTGGTCCGCGCCGAACACGACCGGGCGCCCGTCCGGCGGCACCTGGGCCGCGCCGGGCACCAGGGGCTCGGAGGGCAGCTCCCCGCGGTCGACGCGCTCGATCTGCGGCCCGTCGAGGCGCAGCGCCACGCGGTCGCTGGCCGGCGTGACCGCGTAGCGCCCGCCGAGCAGCCGCTCGAACGCCCCCGCGGCGAACCAGTCGGGCCGCGGACCCGGCGTCACGCGGAGCACGGCGGTGGCCGGCCACGCACGCGGCGGGTCCGCCCAGGGCTGCGCGGCGTCGACGACCTGCGACCCGACGGGCAGCACGTCGCCGGCGCGCAGCGGCTCGGGGCCGAGGCCGGCGAGGCGGTCGGCGGCCCGCGAGCCGAGGACGCGCGGCACGTCCACGCCGCCGCGGACGGCGACGTACAGCCGGAGGCCGCGCGTCGCCGTGCCGGTGCGGAGCACGCCCCCGGGCGGGACGCGGGTGGCGGCGTGCGGGGCGACGGGGACGCCGTCGACGTCGGCGGGCACCTCGGCACCGGCCAGGGCGACGACCCCGCCCGCCGGGAACCGGAGGGACAGGCCGCCGAGCAGCACCTCCAGGCCGGCGGCGTCGGGGGCGTTGCCGACGAGGCGGTTCGCGAGGCGGAGCGCCCCGGCGTCCGCGGCACCGGAGCGACCCACGCCGACGGCCGCGAGGCCGGGGCGCCCGCGGTCCTGGACGAGGGCGAGCGGGCCGGGGGCGAGGACGTCGACGGTGGCGCGGGCGGCGGCGGCGCCGGACGCGGCGGGGGGTGCCCCGGGGGCTCGGCCGGGCTGTGAGGGCGGGGGCGGGGGCGGGGAGTCCTCGGGAGCCCCCGTCGTGGGGTGGTCGGCCGGGCCGTCGACACCGACGTCGGCCGCGCCCTCGGAACGGACGCCGGTGGGGCCCGCGACAGGGGCGTCGGCGGGCGCGAACCGCACCCGCGTGCCGGGGCGGAGCAGCGCGGGCGGGTCGCGGTCGACGTCGAACAGCGGCACGTCGCAGGTGCCGAGCAGCATCCAGCCGCCCGGAGTCGCCGCCGGGTAGACCGCGGCGAACTCCCCCGCGATCGCGACCGCGCCCGCGGGGACCCGCTCGCGGGGCGTCGCCCGCCGGGGGACGTGCAGGGCGGGGTCCAGCCCGGTCAGGTACGCGAACCCCGGCATGAAGCCGCCGAACGCCACGGTGTACTCGGCCGCCGCGTGCCGGCGGACGACCTCGTCCTCGCCCAGACCCGTGACGCGGGCGACCTCGGCGAGGTCGGCGCCGTCGTACCGGACGGGGAGGACGACGGGCGCGGGTGGACGCGGGTGGGCGGGGGCGGCGGTGGACAGGTCGACGGCGCGGTCGGGGCGATCGGCGCGGTGGCCGCGCTCGGCAGGGTCGACACGGCCTGCACGGGCGGCGCCGGCGTCGTCACCGGCGGCGCGGGCGGCCGATTCCTCGAGGCCGTCCCGGGCAGCGACGGCGTCCCCGGGCGTCGCGAACCGCACGAGCACCGTGCGCGCCGCCGGCACCACGTCCACCGCACCGGCGAGCGGGCTCGACCGCAGGGCGTCGTCGAGCGCGCGGACGGCGGCGAGGTCGGGCAGGTCGACGAGCAGGGCGTCGACGCCGTAGGGCACGACACGGCCGACCGCAGCAGGTGCGTCCCCGGCGCGCCGCGAGGCGGACTCCGGCCGCGCGACGGACCCGGGCCGCGCGGCGGACCCGGGCTGCGCGGCGGACCCCGGCTGCGCGGCGGACCCGGGCTGCGCGGCGGACCCGGGCTGCGCGGCGGACCCCGCGCCGGCACCGGCCGGGACGGTCGTCACGACGGCGTGCCGCTCACGCCGCGGCGGGGCGCAGCTCGACCCCGGCGGTCTCGAGGGCCGCTCGGACGGCACGCGCGACGGGCACCGCCCCGGGCGTGTCCGAGTGCACGCACAGCGAGGCCGCGTCGAGGCGCACGAGCGCGCCGTCCACGGCGACCACGGCGCCCTCGGTGGCCATCCGCACCGCGCGGGCGGCGGCCTCGTCCGGGTCGGTCACCAGGGCCCCTACGCTCCCTCGCGGCACCAGCGTGCCGTCCGCGAGGTACCCGCGGTCGACGAACGCCTCCGTCACGGTCCGCAGCCCGGCCTCGCGCGCGTGCCGGAGCACCGCCGAACCGGGGAGCCCCACGACCGCGAGGGTCGGGTCCGCGCCGGCGACACCCGCGACGACGGCGGCTGCCTGCTCCTCGTCGCGCACGACGCGGTTGTAGAGGGCGCCGTGCGGCTTGACGTAGCCGACGCGCGCGCCGACGGTCCGGGCGACGGCCTGCAGCGCGCCGACCTGGTAGGCCACCTCGGCGGCGAGCTCGCCCGGCGGCACGTCGAGGCGGCGGCGCCCGAACCCGACCAGGTCGCGGTACGAGACGTGCGCGCCGACCGCCACGCCGCGGGCGAGCGCCGTCGCGCACCGAGCCGCCATGATCGACGGGTCGCCGGCGTGGAACCCGCAGGCGACGTTCGCGCTGCTGACCACGGACAGCAGGGCGTCGTCCGCGCCGGGCTCCCCCAGGCTCCACGGGCCGTAGCCCTCGCCGAGGTCGCAGTTCAGGTCGATATGCGTCGCCACGTGCCCATCCTGCCCCGCACGCCACGCGAGGCGCGGGCCGCGGCGGGCGCACCGGTACGACGCAGGGCCGTCGAGGGGCGAGGATGGTCCCGTGGTGGGGACCGGTGAGCTGCTCGACGTGCTGCTCGCCGCCGGCCGCCGCGCCGACCGGCTGACGCACGTCCGGCACCTGCCTGCCCGCGAGGGCACCCCGGTGGACTGGCCCGCCTGGGCGGACGCCGACCTGGTGGCGGGCTACCGCGCGCTGGGCGTCGAGCGCCCGTGGCGGCACCAGGCGCTGGCGGCGGACGCGGCGTGGTCCGGGCGGCACACCGTGCTGTCGACGTCCACGGGCTCCGGCAAGTCGCTGGCGTTCTGGCTCCCGTCGCTGTCGGCCGTCCGGGCGCAGGCAGCGGCGCGCGCGCTGGACCCGGGCCGGATCGAGGCGGTCGCCCGCCGCGGGTCGGTGCTCTACCTCTGTCCGACCAAGGCGCTCGCGGCGGACCAGCGGCACGCGCTCGACCGGGTGCTGCACGCCGCCCGTCTGCGGGACGTGCGGGTCGCCACCTGCGACGGGGACACCGCGCAGGAGGAACGACGCTGGGTGCAGGAGCACGCCGACGTCGTGCTCACGAACCCGGACTTCCTGCACTTCGCCCTCCTGCCGCAGCACCGGCGCTGGGCGCGGCTGCTGGGGTCGCTGCGGTACGTCGTCCTGGACGAGTGCCACGCGTTCCGCGGGGTGTTCGGCGCGCACGTCGCCGCAGTCCTGCGGCGGCTGCGGCGCGTCGCGGGGGTCTACGGCGCCGACCCGGTGTTCCTGCTCGCGTCGGCGACGACGGCGGAGCCCGCGGTGAGCGCGGCGCGGCTGATCGGCGTCGCGCCCGAGGACGTCGTGTCCGTCGCGGACGACGCCTCCCCCGCCGGACGCAAGACGGTCGCCCTCTGGCAGCCGCCCGAGGTCGCGCCCGCCGAGGGCCCGTGGAGCGGGCTGCTGCCCGAGGACGACCCGTGGGCGCTGCCCCTCGACGAGCCCCCGGTGGACGTGGACCGGGCGTCGGCCGACGTGGCGGCCGGCAGCGAGGCGGGCGGCGGGCCCGGAGCCGGGACCGAGATCGAGCGCACGGCTGCCGACGGCGACGGGACGGCCGGCACCGACCCCACCGCGCGCACCGCCGCACCGGCGCCGGGCCCGGACGCCGGCACGGTCGGACCGGCGCGGGAGGGCTCGGGCCCGCTGGGCACCGGCGAGGACCTGGTCGCCGACGACCCGGACCGCCCTCGCCGCTCGGCGACGGCCGAGGTGGCCGACCTGCTCGCCGACCTCACCGCCGCGGGCGCCCGGACGCTCGCGTTCACGCGGTCGCGGCGTGCCGCGGAGTCGGTCGCGACGGTGACCCGGGAACACCTGCGGGAGGTGGACCCCGAGCTCGCGATGGCCGTCGCCGCCTACCGCGGCGGCTACCTGCCGGAGGAGCGCCGGGAGCTGGAGACCGCGATCCGCACCGGTCGGCTGCGCGCGCTCGCCACCACGAACGCGCTGGAGCTGGGCGTCGACATCTCGGGGCTGGACGCGGTCGTGATCGCGGGGTGGCCGGGCACGCGCGTGTCGCTGTGGCAGCAGGCGGGGCGCGCGGGCCGGGCGGGCGCCGACGGCCTGGTCGTGCTGGTCGCGCGCGAGGACCCGCTCGACACCTACCTGGTGCACCACCCCGAGGCGGCGCTCGACGCCCCGGTGGAGGCGACGGTCTTCGACCCCGGCAACCCCTACGTGCTCGCCCCCCACCTGTGCGCCGCCGCCGCGGAGACCCCGCTGCGCGCCGAGGAGCTCGACCTGTTCGGGCCGGGGACGCGGGAGCTGCTGGACGTCCTGGTCGCGCGGGGGGCGCTGCGGCGCCGGCCGTCGGGCTGGTACTGGACGCACGCCGAGCAGGCGGCGCGGCTCACGGACCTGCGTGGGACCGGCGGCGACCCGGTCCGGGTCGTCGAGTCCACCACGGGCCGGCTGCTGGGCACGGTGGACTCGGCCGCCGCCGACTCGACCGTGCACGCCGGCGCGGTCTACGTCCACCAGGGTGCGACGTACGTCGTCGACGAGCTGCGGCTCGAGGACGGTGTCGCCCTGGTCGACCGGCGCGACGTCGACTACGGGACGTGGGCCCGCTGGGTGACCTCCACCGAGATCCGGTCGGTCACGGCGGAGCGCCGCTGGGGGCCGGTGACCTGGGGCTTCGGGGCGGTGGACGTGACGACGCAGGTGCTGAGCTTCCAGCGCAAGCGGATTCCGGACATGGAGGTGCTCGGCTCCGAGCTGCTCGACCTGCCCGCGCGCACGCTGCCGACGACCTCCGTCTGGTGGACGGCGCCGGTCGAGGTGCTGGAGCGCGCGGGCATCACCGTCGAGACCGCCCCCGGCGCGTTGCACGCGGCGGAGCACGCGTCGATCGGGCTGCTGCCGCTGCTCGCCACCTGCGACCGCTGGGACCTCGGCGGGGTCTCGACGGCGCTGCACGCGGACACCGAGCAGGCGACCGTGTTCGTGCACGACGCCTACCCCGGCGGCGCGGGGTTCGCCGAGCGCGGCTACGGGCTCGGGGCGACGTGGCTGCGCGCCACCCGGCAGGCGATCGCGACCTGCCCGTGCCGCACCGGCTGCCCGGCGTGCGTGCAGTCGCCGAAGTGCGGCAACGGCAACAACCCGCTCGAGAAGGCGGCCGCCGTGCGGCTGCTCGACGCGGTCCTCGCGCACGCCCCGGCCTGAGCAGGCGCCGCCCGCAGCAGCACGTCCCCCGCCCGCGTGGCGGGCACGCGGATCACGCAGGCCCGAGCCCCGCGCACCCGGACCACGCCCAGCCGGACCACGCTCGCCAGGACCCCGCCCACCCCGAGCGGCCCGGACGGGACCGCGCGCACCGGGACGACGTCCGACGGAGCGGCGCGGACCGGCGACCGCCTCGGCCGTGGCGTCGCCGACCACCGTCCGCACGGTCGCGCGGACGCGGACGTCGCCCGCCCCCACGGCCGTGCATCCGGCGACCGCGGCGCCGTTCCGCGCGGCCACCTCCCGCGCGAGCGCGCAGGGGTCGGCGTGCCCGCGGAGCCGATGCTCCGCAGCCGCGAGCGCACCCAGGTCGGCCGCGGTCTGCGCCCGTCCCCGGGCGGCCTGCACCACACCGAGGAGCCCGAGCGTCCCGGCGAGCAGCACCACCACGCCGACGAGCCCGATCACGAGCACCGACGCGGACCCCCGGTCCCGCGGCTCGGCGCCGCGGACGCCGACGCGCGAACCGCCCGGCGGGCCAGCGCGGGAGCCGGCCCACCTGCCGGCGGGCCAGGGCGCGCTGTTCGCCGCCGCCCGTCGGCCGGTCACGGCTCGACCCACGCCGTGGCCGCCCCGCGGACGGTGAGGCCGCCGACGAGCGGGAGCGCCGGCCCGACGGTCGTCTCCACGGTCACGGCCACCCACGCCGCGTCCCGCGCGACCGCGGCGCGCGCCCCGCCGCCGGCCACCCGGCGTGCCGCCGACGCGACCGCCGCGTCGTCCTCCCCGATGGCCGCGACACGCGCCGCGACGCGGGCGGCGTCCGCGCACCGGAGCTGGGCGGCGGCGCACGCCGCGAGCGCCACCACCACCCCCAGCAGCAGGGCGACGGCCGGGAGCAGGACCGCGAACTCGGCGGTCACCGAGCCGCGGTCCCGTTCCGACCGCCGCGGGCCACCGGTCACACCGCCAGGGCGTCGCGGACCAGGTTCGTCAGGGTCTCCCGGATCTCCGCGCTGCGGAGGATCACGACCAGGAGCCCCGCGAACCCCACCGCGGCGATCATCACGACGGCGTACTCCGCGGTCGCCAGCCCGGCGTCCCGGGTCGTGCCCGCGAACCGGCGCCGCGCGCGCCGCAGCCCCGCCGGCAGCCGCCCCGCCGCTGCCGCCACGCGACGGCGCCCGCGCACCCAGGCCGCCCGCGCCACGCTCACCTGCTGCATCTCGTACCTCCCGTGCTCGCGCCGGTCGCTGGTCGACCGGCACGACCGAGCCTGCCGAGGCGCTCGGACCGCTCGCCGACCGGTGGCGCCCCTCCTGGGGACCAGGCACCCCGCCGCGGCTGTGGAGGACTCGGCACCCGCTCGCCGTCCGGGCACAGCGCCCACGGCACCGAGGCCGGGTGCGACGCCCTCGTCGCCGACGAGCGCCCTCCGCACACCGGCTCACAGCAGGCCGCGACCGAGCGACGCGAGGACGGGCACCAGCCCGACCAGCACGAACGCCGGCAGGAAGCACAGCCCCAGGGGCATGACCAGCCGCACCCCGAGGCGCCCGGCCGCCTCCCGGGCGGCGCGCTCGCGCGTGCGCCGGAGCCCGGCCGCGGACGCCCGCAGCGCGGGGCCTGCCGGCGCCCCGGTCCGCCACGCGGCCTCGAGACCGTCGAGGGCCGCCGCCACGTCGGGCGCGTGCGCCCACGAGGCGACCCACGACTCCCCGAGCAGGAGCGCGTCCCCGGCTCGCACGAGGTCCCGTCCCTGCCCACCGCCGAGCGCCGCGCCGACGGCGGCGAGCGCTCCCGGGACGCTGGCTCCGGCGCCGACGGCCACCGCGAGGAGGTCGACCACCGTCACCAGGTCGACGTCGTCCGCGTCCGCGGCCGGGGTGTCGTCGTCGCGCCGCGACGCCCGCCGCTCGCCGCGGCGGGCCGGTGGGCGCCGCACCAGGTGCAGCGCCGCGCCGACGAGGAGCACGAGCAGCGCCTCAGGCACCACGCCCGTCCTCCCCGGGACCCGCCACCGCGGCCGCCCCCGCTCCCGCCCTCGCGGCCGCCCCGTCCCCCGCCCTCCCAGGCGATCCCGTCCCGGCCGCCCGGGCGTCGGCGACCATGCGCCGCGTCCAGCCGCGGCCGGCCAGGGTCAGCACGACCCCGCCCATCCCGGCCGCCGTGCCCGCACCTCCCCCGAGGAGCGTGCCGAGCGGGTCGGCGCCGAGCAGGGCGCCGATCGCGACCCCGAGGACGGGCAGCCAGGTCAGGAGAGTCGTGGTCTGGCGGGGCCCCGCGAGGGCACCGCGGACGGCGGTCTCGGCGTCGGCGTCCGCCGCGAGCGCGCGGCCGCACTCGTCGAGGACGCCGGCGGTGGGTGCCCCGAGCTCGGCGGCGAGCCGCCCGGCGGCGAGCACGCCGGACACCCGGCGGCGCACTGCCTCCGTCCCCGGGTCGCCGCGCCCACGCCTGGACCGGCGCGGCAGGACCGCCGCCAGGACGTCGGCGGCCCCGGGGACCCCGTCGGCGCCCACGGGGACGCCCAGGACGAGCCGCCACGCGTCGGCCGGCGAGCGGCCCGCGCGGACCTCCGCCGCGACGCCCGTCACGACGGCGCCCAGGAGCGCGACCGGGTCCGGGTCGGCACCCCTCCGGGCGCGCGACCAGGGCGATCGGGCGCGCCAGGTCGACGCGGGCGCCCTGGGGGCCCCGGAGCGACGCGCCCGCCGCGCGGCCGACCCGGCCGGACCCGCGCCGAGCACGGCCGCCGCGGTCAGCGCCGCCACGAGCACCGCCCCGGCGGTCGTCGGCTCGCTCACCCGGAGGCCGCGCCCGCCGGGAACGGGCGCCCGGCCGGCAGCACCTGCCCCAGGCGCGCGACGAGCCCCGACCACCCCGGCCCGGCGACGACGCCCCCGTCGGGCCCGGCCGCGAGCGCGGTGCGGACGACCAGGGTCCCGGTCCCGGGGTCGCGCCCGACCGTGGCGATCTCGGCGAGCCGGCGCCGGCCCCCGTCCCGGCGCAGGTGCAGGACGGCGTGGATCGCGCTCGCCGCCTGGGCCGCGAGCGCCTCCCGCGACAGCCCCGCGAGCGCGCCGAGGGCTTCCAGCCGGGCCGGGACGTCCGCGGCCGCGTTCGCGTGCACCGTGGTACAGCCGCCGTCGTGGCCGGTGTTGAGCGCGCTGAGCACGTCGCGGACCTCGGCGCCGCGGCACTCGCCGAGCACCACCCGGTCGGGCCGCATCCGGAGGGACTCGCGCACGAGGTCGCCGAGGTCGACCCCGCCCGACCCCTCGACGTTCGGCCGCCGCGCGAGCAGCCGGACGACGTGCGGGTGCCGCGGCGCGAGCTCGCCCGCCTCCTCGACCAGGACGATCCGCTCGCCCGGGTCGGCGAGCGACAGCAGCGTGCCGAGCAGGGTGGTCTTGCCGGTGCCCGTGGCGCCGGAGACGAGCAGGTTCGACCGGCTGGCGACCAGCGCGCGGAGCACCCCGCCGGCCCCGGCGGGCACCGTGCCGTCGCGGACCAGCTCGTCGAGGGTGAACGCCCGGTGCCGGAGCACCCGCAGGGACAGCAGCGTGCACCCGTCGGCCACGGGCGGCAGCACCGCGTGCAGCCGGGTGCCGTCGGGCAGGCGGGCGTCCGCGGCGGGTCGCGCGTCGTCGAGGCGTTGCCCGGCCGCCGCCGCCAGCCGCACCGCGAGCGCCCGGACCCGCGCGGGATCCCCGAGGTCGACGGCCGCCCGCTGCAGCCGCCCGTCCCGCTCGACCCAGACGTCCCGGGGACCGTTCACCAGCACGTCCGTCACCGCGGGGTCGTCGAGCAGCGCCTGCAGGGGTCCCGCGCCCACGATCTCGGCGCGGACGACCGCGTCCAGCTCGGCGAGCGCGGCGCTGCCCAGCACGCGCCCGCTCCCGCGGAGCGCCGCGGACACCCGGGCCCCGGTCACCGGTCCGCCCTCCGCGGCGAGCCGGTGCCGGACGGTCGCGACGAGGTCGGCGACCCCGGGTCCGTCCTGGCGGACGTCGCGGGAGACGGCGTCGCCGGTCACGTGAGCCGCCGCGCCAGCCGCCGGACCCCGCGGGCCAGCCCGGGCGGCAGTGCGGGGCCGACCCCGCTGTCGACCGCCGCGCCCAACCCCCGCGCCCAGGGCAGGGAGGCCACCACCGGCAGCCCGACGGCGGCCGCGACCTCCTGGACCCCGAGGCCGCCAGGGGCGGGCGCCCGCGCGACGAGGCCCACGCGCCGCCCCGCGCCGACGAGCCCGTCCCGCAGCAGCCGCGCGCCCGCGACCGCGGGGACGTCGCGCGGCACCACCACGAGCACGGTCCGGCAGGCCGCGAGCAGCGTCGCCCCCCGCACCGCCGGGCCCTCACCCGCGCCGACCCCGGCGCCCGCGCCCGCCGGCCCACCCGTCCCCGCCGGCCCACCCGCCTCCGCCGGCCCGTCCCGCACCGCCGGCCCACCGCCCTCCGCCGCGGCGCCGAGCACGGCGGTCCGGTCCAGGTCGAGCACCACAGACCCGTGCGCTGCCGCGAGCGCCCGGATCACGTCGCCCAGCGCCCCCGGCGGCGGCGGACCGGGGCGGGCGTCGTCGGTGGGCAGCACCCCGCACCGACCCCACCGCATGAGGTTGCCGGCGAGCAGCGCCGGGTCGACAGCCCCGCGGGCGCCGTCCAGGTCCGGCCAGCGCAGGCCGGGGTGCGCCTCGAGCCCGAGCACGGTGTCGACGGAGGGCCCGGGCCCTGTGTCGACCAGCACCGCCGTGCCGCGCCGAGCGAGCTCCGCCGCGAGCGCCGCTGCCGTCACCGTGGCCCCGGCACCCCCGCGCGCGCCGACCACGCCCACCACCCCGGCCCCGGACGCCGGCCGCCCGCTCCTCGCCATCGCACCTCCCGGCGGTCACCGGCCCGGCCGACCCGGACCGCAGCTCCCGCGTCCCCCGAGGCTGCCGTCAGCGCGGCGCCGTCCCGAGGTCCGACGGCCCGGTCCCTGGGGACGACGCACGCCCGGTGCCCCTGTGGTCGTCCCGGCGCGGCTCGATACCCTCGATCCAGGAGGCACCCGTCCCGATGACCCACCGCCCCACCTCGTCCGCGTCCCCCGTCGGCGGAGCACCGCCCGCGCGCGCCGCCGCGTTCTTCGACCTCGACAAGACGGTCATCGCGACGTCGGCGGCGAGCGCGTTCGCGCGCCCGTTCCTGTCCGGCGGCCTGCTCACCCGGCGGGCGGCGCTCCGCTCCGCGGCGGCCCAGCTCGCGTTCCTCCTCGGCAGCGCCACCGAGGGCAGGACCGAGCGCGTGCGGGCCCAGCTGTCCGCGATGGTGGCGGGCTGGGACGTCGAGCGGGTGTCGTCGATCGTGGCCGCCAGCCTGCAGGACGCGATCGGCCCCGTGGTCTACGCCGAGGCGCTGGACCTGGTGGCCGAGCACCACGCGGCCGGGCACGACGTCGTGGTCGTGTCGGCGTCGAGCGCGGAGCTGGTGGAGCCGATCGCGGAGCTGATCGGGGCGGACGAGGTGATCGCCAGCCGGATGGGCGTCGCCGACGGGCGGTACACCGGCGAGATCGCCTTCTACGCCTACGGCCCCGCGAAGGCGCGCGCGATGCAGGAGCTCGCGCGGCGCCGCGGGTACGACCTCGCCGCGTCGTCGGCGTACACGGACTCCGACACGGACGCGCCGATGCTGCGCGTGGTCGGCCACGGGTTCGTGGTGAACCCGGACCGTGCGCTGCGGCGGCTGGCGGAGCGCGAGGGCTGGACGCCGCTGGTGTTCCGCCGGCACGTGGCGGTCGCGGCCGGTCGACGGCGGGCCGCCCTGCGGCAGCTCACCGGTCCGGCCGGGCGGGACGGCCTGGTGCTGGCGGGGGTGGCCGCCCTGGTCGCCGCCGCGGGACTGACCGCGTGGGCCTCGCGCGCCGCCCGCGACCGACGCCGCCGCGCCTGAGCCCCGGCACCGTCCGGCATCCGGTCAGCCGTCCCGCCATCCGGGCGACGGCGCGGGCCGACCTGGGAGTTCGCCGTGAGCCCTTCCCAGGCCGGCCGGGGTCCGCTGTGATGGGGAGCACAACAGAACGGCCCGAGGGAACCCACGCGCGATCCGTCCACGCATAGGACGCGTCGAACGGGCTCGACCCCGTCTCGACTGACCACGTGCACGCCTGATAACCCTCGCGGTCGTCCGTTCGGCAGCGGCGCCCTCCCCGGGCGCCGCTGTTCGTCCCGGACCAGACCGGCGGCGCGCCACCGGCCCGGCCACCCCCCCTGGACCGCCGGCTCAGCCCAGCCGGCCCGCCAGCACCGCGTCCGCCACCCGCCGCCCCTCGGCCGCACCCGCGACCACCGCGTCGGCGCACGCCCCGATCCACGCGGCCACGCCCTCCGGCGTCCCCGTCGCGAACCGCGCCGCGGTGGCCAGGTAGGGCAGCGGCGCTGCCGCCCACGCCGCCTCCGGCACGACCGCGCCGGTCGGGTCGAGCCCGCGCGCGCAGACCAGCAGCCGCGCCGCCGCCCGCGCCACGGTCCCGTTGGCCGCCGCGAACGGCCGCACCGCCAGCAGCTCCCCGTGCACCACCGCGGCGACCACGAGCGCGGGCACCCGGGTGGCCCCGACGGTGCGGGTGAGCAGCACGAGGCGCTCGGCGGCCTCGGCACCGTCGGGCGCCGGGCCCAGCCCGGTCAGGTCGCGGGGTGCGGCGTCCCCCGCGCGCACGCGGCCCAGGTCCGCCTCGGGCAGCCACCCGGCGCCGGCCGCGGCGTGCAGGCGCGCGAGCACCTGGCCGAGCGGCGGCAGTACGGCGGCCGAGCGGCCGCCGAGGTCGGGCCGCCAGGTGGCCGCGAGCGCCGTGGCCCGCAGCGCGCCGACGGCGACGCGCAGGTCGGCCGGGTCGCCGCCCGCCGCCGGGTCGGGATCGCCTCCCGAGCCGACCCGGTCCACGCCCGTCGCGACCCCGCGCAGCACGTCCAGCGGCACCCGCGCCCCGTCGACCGCCGCCCCGGCGCGCGCCGCCCGGAGGTCGGCCTCGGCCCGGACCTCGCGCCACCGCCTCCGGAACGCCTCGTGCCAGCGCAGCTCCTCGCACGCGGTCCGCGCCCGGTCGACGGCGTCGCGCACGCCGGGCAGGTCGAGCAGCGGCGCGAGCGGGTCGTCGCCCGCGGGCGGGGGCGGGGCGACGGGCAGCACGCGGCCACCCTACGAGCGACGACCCGGCGGGCGGCGCGCCGGGCCGCCGACCTGGGCGCGCGAGCGTGTTCCGGGTCACACTGACCCCATGCCCTCGACGCCGAGCGTGTCCTCGTCCATCACCGCGCGCCTGCACGTGGAGGCCCGGCCGACGGCCGTCTCCGAGCTGACGTCCGCCATCGAGCAGACGGGCGGCATCGTGACCGCCCTCGACGTCACGGCGTCGGGGCACGAGCGGCTGACGGTCGACGTCACGTGCGCCACGAGCGGCGAGGAGCACGCGGCGCAGATCGTCGCGGCCCTGCGCGCGCTGCCCGGCGTGGACGTCGAGCGGGTCAGCGACAGGACCTTCCTCATGCACCTCGGCGGCAAGCTGTCGATCGAGTCCAAGGTGCCGCTGCGCAACCGCGACGACCTGTCGATGGCCTACACCCCCGGCGTCGCGCGGGTGTGCGAGGCGATCGCGGCCCGTCCCGACGACGCCCGCCGCCTGACGATCAAGCGGAACACGATCGCCGTGGTCACGGACGGCAGCGCGGTGCTGGGGCTCGGGGACATCGGGCCGCTGGCGTCGCTGCCGGTGATGGAGGGCAAGGCGGCGCTGTTCAAGCGGTTCGCCGGCATCGACGCCTTCCCGCTGGCGCTGGACACCCAGGACGTGGACGAGATCGTCGAGACCGTCGTGCGGGTCGCGCCGGTGTTCGCGGGGATCAACCTCGAGGACATCTCGGCGCCCCGGTGCTTCGAGATCGAGCGCCGGCTCCGCGAGCGCCTGGACATCCCGGTGTTCCACGACGACCAGCACGGCACGGCGATCGTGGTGACGGCGGCGCTGACGAACGCGCTGAAGGTGGTCGGCAAGCAGATCGACCAGGTCCGGGTCGTGCTGTCGGGCGCGGGCGCGGCCGGGACGGCGGTGCTCAAGCTGCTGCTGTCGGCGGGCGTGCACGACGTCGTGGTCGCGGACATCGACGGCATCGTGCACACCGGCCGCGAGCTGGCGTCGCCCGAGCTGCGCTGGATCGCCGAGCGCACGAACCCGCGCGGCGTCACCGGGGAGCTGCGCGGCGCCCTGGCCGGCGCGGACGTGTTCATCGGGGTGAGCGCGCCGAACATCCTCACCGGCGAGGACGTCGCGACGATGGCCCGGGACGCGATCGTGTTCGCGATGGCCAACCCGCGCCCGGAGATCGACCCCGCCGAGGCGGCCCGCTACGCGGCGGTCGTCGGCACCGGCCGCAGCGACGTCGCGAACCAGATCAACAACGTCCTGGCGTTCCCGGGCGTGTTCCGGGGGCTGCTCGACGCGCGGTCGCACGTCATCACCGACGCCATGCTGCTCGCGGCGGCGCGGGCCCTCGCCTCGGTGGTGACCGACGACGAGCTGAACCCGGCCTACATCATCCCGAGCGTGTTCCACCCCGATGTCGCGTCCACCGTGGCCGCGGCGGTGGCGCAGGTGGCGGGCGCGATCGCCGGCCCGCGGGCCGACACGGGGTCGGTCGCGGTCGTGCCGGTCCCCGGGATCTGAGCCCGCGCGGGCCCGGTCAGCCCGGGGGTCCGCGCCCGCACGCACGTAGGATCGACCGGTGCAGTGCCACCACTTCGACGCCGCCCGGTGTCGCTCCTGCACCTGGATCGAGCAGCCCTACGCCGACCAGCTCGCCGCCAAGCAGGAGCGCTGCCGCGACCTGGTCGACCCGTTCGGCCCGCTCGACTGGCTGCCCCCGGTGGCGAGCGCCGAGGCCGGCTTCCGGAACAAGGCGAAGATGGCCGTCGGCGGCACCGTCGACGCCCCGACGCTCGGCATCCTCGACCCCGGCGGCGTCGGGGTCGACCTGCGCGACTGCCCCCTCTACCCCGCCTCGCTGCAGGCCGCGCTGCCGGTGCTCGCCGAGTTCGTGACGCTCGCCCGCCTCGTGCCCTACGACGTGCCGACCCGGCGCGGCGAGCTCAAGTACGTGCTGGTCACCGAGTCGCCCGACGGCGAGCTCATGGTGCGGTTCGTCCTCCGGTCGTCCGAGGCGCTGCCCCGGCTGCGCAAGCACCTGCCGTGGCTGCTGGCCGCGCTGCCCCGCGCCGTCGTCGTGTCGGCGAACCTGCTCCCCGAGCACAAGGCCGTCCTCGAGGGCGACACCGAGGTCGTGCTGACCGAGCGGTCGACCCTGCGGATGCGGGTGAACGAGGTCGACCTGCACCTGCGGCCGCAGAGCTTCTTCCAGACGAACACCGACGTCGCCGCGGCCCTGTACCGGATCGGCCGGGACTGGGTGGACGCCGCCGCCCCGCGCTCCGTGTGGGACCTGTACTGCGGCGTCGGCGGCTTCGCCCTGCACGTCGCGCGGCCGGGCCGCACCGTCGTCGGCATCGAGACCTCGGCGGAGGCCGTGGCGAGCGCCGAGCAGAGCCGGGACGACCTCGGCCTCGCGGGCGTGCGGTTCGCCGCGGGCGACGCGACCGCGTTCGCGCTCGGGGCCGCGGCGCCGCCCGACCTGGTCGTCGTGAACCCGCCGCGGCGCGGGATCGGGCCGGCGCTGGCCGGGTGGCTCGAGGAGTCGGGCGTGCGGGACGTCGTCTACTCGTCGTGCAACGCCGCGTCGCTCGCCCGGGACCTGGCCGCCATGCCGTCGCTCCGGCCGCGCCGGGCCCGGCTGCTCGACATGTTCCCGCAGACCGGGCACTACGAGGTCGTCGTCGCGCTGTCCCGGGACTGACCCCGCGCGCGGGCGTGCCTTTCGTCCCACGTCTGGCGCCTCGCGGGGCAGGACGCTGGGCGCATGCTCAGCGTCGCCGAGGCCCTCGACTACCAGACGCAGGCGGCCCGGGCGAAGACCGACCTCGCCCGCCGTCCCGGCGTCTACCTCGTCAACACCATGCTCGCCGGCGCGTACATCGGGCTCGGCGTCGTCATCATGGCGACGGCCGGCGGCCCGCTGGCCGACGTCGGGTCGGGGTTCACGCCGCTGGTCCAGGGGCTCGTGTTCGGGGTCGCGCTGACGATCGTCGTGGTCGCCGGCGGCGAGCTCGCCACCTCCGGGATGATGGTCTTCACCCAGGGCGCGATGCGCGGGGCGATCTCCTGGGCGCGCGCCGGCGCGACGCTGCTGGCCTGCCTGGTCGGCAACCTGCTGGGCGCGTTCGTGCTGGCGGTGGTCCTGCACCTGTCCGGCGCGCTGGGGCCCGACCGGCCCGCCGGCCGGATGATCGCGTCGATGATCGCCCACAAGGCCGAGGAGACCGGCACCGAGCTGTTCTTCCGCGGCGTCCTGTGCAACCTCATGGTCTGCCTGGCCATCTGGTGCGCGGGCCGGCTGCAGAACGAGGTCGCCAAGATCGTCGTGATCTTCGCGTGCGTCATGGTGTTCATCACCTCGGGCTTCGAGCACGTGGTCGCCAACATGACGACGTTCTCGTTCGGCCTGGTCGGCGGGTTGGAGGGGGCGACGGTCGCCGAGTTCGCGCGGAACGTCCTGCTCGTCGGGCTGGGCAACCTGGTCGGCGGCGGTCTGCTGGTCGGCGCGGCGAACGCCGTCGCGGCGGCCCCGCCGCGCGTGCCGGTCGCCCCCGCCGGGCCGGCCGCGCCCGAGCCCGAGGCGCTCGCGGCCGCGACGCGCTGAGGCCGGTCCGGGGTCGTGCCGGGGTCGTGTCCGGACCGGACATCGCCCCGGGATCCGGACATCTCGGGCGCGCCGTGGGGCGGGCGGCGACCGGGCGCTCTACGGTCGGACGGAGCACCGACGTGACCAGCGCGGCCGCGTCGACACCGAACCCGCTGCGCGGGAGGCGCCCGACGCTCCTGCCCCGCGCACCGTGAGCCGGCGACAAGGGAGCAGACATGAGCAGCACCTCGGACCGCGAGCAGGACGACACGCCGTCGACCGCGCCCGACACCGCGGGGCAGCGCGCGTCGGAACCCGGCGCCCCCGACGCCGCCGGCGCGGGCGCGGGCGCGGCGCGGCCGGAGGGCGGGGACGCGGCGTCGACCGCGCGCCCGGCGACCACGCCCACCGAGCGGGTGCCCGCCGTCCCCGCGGCCGGCGCCGGCGCACCGGCCCGGACCGGCGGGGCGGGCGACGCCCCCGGCGCGGCGGCCGGCGCGAGCACCGCTCCCGCGACCGGCCCCGCCGCCCCGAGCGCGGGCACCGCCCCGAGCAGCGGCACCGCGCCGGGCGCGAGCACCGCCCCGAGCAGCGGCACCGCCGCGGGAGCGGGCACCGCCCCCAGCACCGCCCGCGCCACCGGCACCCCCTCCCGCGGCACCAGCGCGCACCGCGCGACCCGCCCGGCGCCCACCCCGCCGGCGCCCGCGCCCGACGAGGCACCGGCCGCCGACCTGCCCGGCGCCGCCGCGCTGCACGCCCCCGGTCTGCCCGGGACCCCCGGCGGACCCGGAACCCCGGGCGGCCCGGGCACGCCCGGCGGGCCCGGCACCCCCGGCGGCCCGGGCTCCGCGCGGTTCGCCGCCGACGGCGCGGGTGCACCGACCGCCCCGCTCCCGACCACCCCGGCCGGCGGCGTCGCCCCCGGCGCGGCCGCCGCCGGCCCGGCCGCCCCGACGCCGACCGACCCCGTGCGGCGCACCAGCATCCGCGGCGCCGAGGCGCGCGCCGCCGCGGTGCTCACGCGGGACTCCGGCGCGGGCACCGAGGCGCCCGACGCCGGCCTGCCCGGCACCGGCCCCTCCGACGCCACGGTCCCGTACGGCGACTCCTCCGCGCCCGCACCGGCCGGCCCGCCCGCGCCCACCATCCCCGGCGCGCAGCACACCGCGCCCGACGACGAGCAGGGGACCCGGTCCCGGGGCCGCCGTGCCGACGCGGGCACCCCCGAGCCGGTCGCGGAGCCCGCGCACCGCCCCGGCGGCGGCGCGCTCCGGCACGTGCTCGGCGCGCTGGTCGGGCTGGTCGTCGGTGCGATCGGCGTCTGGACGGTCCTGTTCGGGCAGTCGCGCGTGCTGGCGGCGCAGGCCCCCGGCTGGGACGCGTCCTACGACGTGCTCGGCGTGGTGCTGGTGACGGCCGGCGTCCTCGTGCTGGCGGTCGTGCTGGGCCTCGGACTGTGGACGCCCGCCGTCCCGGTCACCGCGGGCCTGGTCGCCTCGGTGGTGGGCGTCGTGCTGCTCTACGTGCCCGCGACCACGCACGTCGACATCGTGCGGTGGATCGCCACCGACGGCACCGAGTACTCCGTGGTGCGGGCGACCGTCACCGCGACGTCCGGGTCCGTCTTCGTCGTCGGCGCGCTGCTGCTGGTCGCGGGCCTCGTGCTGGCCGCCGCCCGCCGCCGCTGGCTGCCCCGGACCTGACACAGGGGCGGGCGGCCCGCACCCCGCCCGCCCGGCGCCCCCGCACCCCGCCCGCCCCGCGGACCCGCTCGCACCACCCCGGGCCACGCCCCCGAGCCCAGCCGCGGACCGCACTCGCCAGGGACGAAAGTCCTACTAGAGTGCCGAGAGACGCGGCACCCGAGCCGCGCCAGACCGCACCGACGTCGTTGCGCTGGAGGCACACGTGGCCCTCGACAGCTCCACCCCGCAGTCCGCACCCGACGGGGCCCCCACCCCCGCGGACGGCACCGCCCCCGACAGCACCACCCCGGACACCCCCGCGCCTGGGCTGGAGAACCTCCTCACCGAGGACCGCCGGTTCCCGCCGGACCCGGCGTTCGCCGCGCAGGCGAACGCGCACGCCGAGCTCTACTCCTGGGCGAACGCGGCGCGGCTCGAGTTCTGGGCGGAGCAGGCCCGCTCGCTCCTCGACTGGGCCGAGCCGTTCCAGGAGGTGCTCGACTGGTCGGGCGCGCCGCGCGCCCGGTGGTTCGGCGACGGCCGGCTCAACGCCGCGTACAACGCGGTCGACCGGCACGTCGCGGCGGGCCACGGCGACCGGGTCGCGCTGCACTTCGAGGGCGAGCCCGGGGACACCCGCACGCTCACGTACGCCGACCTGCAGCGCGAGGTGTCCCGGGCCGCGAACGCGCTCACGGCGCTCGGCGTGCGGACCGGCGACCGGGTCGCCATCTACCTGCCGCTGATCCCCGAGGCCGTCATCGCCATGCTGGCGTGCGCCCGGATCGGCGCCCCGCACTCGGTGGTGTTCGGCGGCTTCTCGGCCGAGGCCCTGCACACCCGGATCCTCGACGCGGACGCCCGCGTGGTGATCACCGCGGACGGCGGCTACCGACGCGGCGCGGCGAGCGCCCTGAAGCCCACGGTCGACGAGGCGCTCGCCAAGGGCAGCGGCGACGTCGTCCGGAGCGTGCTCGTCGTCCGGCGGACCGGCCAGGACGTGCCGTGGACCGAGGGCCGCGACGTCTGGTGGCACGACGCCGTCGACGGCGCGTCCGACACCCACGAGCCGGTCGCGGTCGAGGCGGAGCACCCGCTGTTCATCCTCTACACGTCGGGCACCACGGGGAAGCCGAAGGGCATCTTCCACACCACCGGCGGCTACCTGACCCAGGCGGCGTGGACGCACCTCAACGTCTTCGACCTCAAGCCCGAGACCGACGTCTACTGGTGCACGGCCGACGTCGGCTGGGTCACCGGGCACACCTACGTCGTCTACGGGCCGCTGATCAACGGCGCGACCCAGGTCATCTACGAGGGCACCCCCGACACCCCGCACCGCGGCCGGTGGTGGGAGATCGTGCAGAAGTACGGCGTCTCGATCCTGTACACCGCGCCGACGGCGATCCGGACCTGCATGAAGTGGGGCGAGGACGTCCCCGGCCAGTTCGACCTGTCGAGCCTGCGGGTGCTGGGGTCGGTCGGCGAGCCGATCAACCCCGAGGCCTGGACCTGGTACCGCCGGGTCATCGGCGGCGACCGCACCCCCGTCGTCGACACCTGGTGGCAGACCGAGACCGGCGCGATCATGATCAGTCCGCTGCCGGGGGTCACCGTCGCCAAGCCGGGCTCCGCCCAGACCCCGCTGCCGGGCATCGCCGCGGACGTCATCGACGACGACGCGCACCCGGTGCCGAACGGCTCGGGCGGGTACCTCGTGCTCACCGAGCCGTGGCCGGCGATGCTCCGCGGCATCTGGGGCGACGAGCAGCGGTTCCGGGACACGTACTGGGCGCGGTTCCCCGGGATCTACTTCGCGGGGGACGGTGCCAAGAAGGACGAGGACGGCGACATCTGGCTGCTGGGCCGGGTGGACGACGTGATGAACGTGTCCGGGCACCGGCTGTCGACCACCGAGATCGAATCGGCGCTGGTGTCGCACCCGTCGGTCGCGGAGGCGGCGGTCGTCGGCGCGCACGACGACACCACCGGGCAGGCCGTCGTGGCGTTCGTGATCCTGCGCGGCGGCGCGGCCGAGCAGTCGGCCGAGGAGACCGCGACCGAGCTGCGGGCGCACGTCGCGCAGCAGATCGGCCCGATCGCCAAGCCGCGGACGATCCTCGTCGTGCCGGAGCTGCCGAAGACCCGGTCCGGGAAGATCATGCGGCGCCTGCTGCGGGACGTCGCCGAGCACCGGCAGGTCGGCGACGCGACGACCCTGGCCGACTCGTCGGTGATGGACCTGATCCAGCAGGGCCTGGCGGCCCCGAAGGGCTGACCCGGCGCCCCCGCCGTAGACTGGACGCGTGCCCCGCCACCGTGCGGGGCACGCGTCGGTCCGCCGCCGCCCCACCGGGGTCGCGCCGGCCGACCGGGACCGAGCAGCAGGGGGCGTCAGTGACCGGGTGGGACCTCACCGCGCGTCGCGCCGTCGACCTGCGCCGGGTCGCCAGCGCGCTCTGTCGCTGAGCAGCCGCCTCCGTCCCCCTCGCCCGCGTCGCGCGGGCCTCCTCCCACCCCACGGGCGCGCCCTGTCGTGCGCCCGCGAAAGGCTGCTGCATGTCCTCCACCGCCCCCGCGGTGCGGGAGCGCTCGCGCGTCCGCACCCTGCTCGGCAACTTCGGCTTCCAGATCATCGCGGCGCTCGTGCTGGGCGTCGCGCTCGGCTGGGTCGCGCTCGCGATGGGTCCCGTGAACGCGGGCACCGACGCGGAGTCGCCGAACTGGCTCACCAGCACGCTCGACACCGTCGGCTCGTCGTTCGTCACGCTGCTGCGCGCGATCGTCCCGCCGCTGATCTTCGCCGCGATCGTCGCGTCGGTCGCCAACCTGCAGAACGTCGCCAACGGCGCGCGCCTGGCCTGGCGGACCCTGCTGTGGTTCGCGATCACGGCGCTGATCTCCGTGGTCATCGGCATCGGCCTGGGCCTGGTGCTGCAGCCCGGCAACCACACCACCCTGTCCGTCGAGGACGGCTACGAGGCCGGCCGCACCGGCTCCTGGACCGACTTCCTCGACGGCCTGATCCCGGGCAACCCGCTCGGCCTCGGCGCGAGCACCTCCGCGGCGGAGGACGGCTCGCTCAGCACGTCCGTCAGCTTCAACGTCCTGCAGATCGTCGTCATCGCGATCGTCGTCGGCATCGCGGTGCTGCGCACCGGGTCGAAGGCGCAGCCGTTCCTCACGTTCGTCCGGTCCGCGCTGGCCGTGATCCAGAAGGTGCTGTGGTGGGTCATCCGCCTGGCGCCGCTCGGCACGCTCGGCCTGGTCGGCAACGCGGTCGCGTCGTACGGCTGGGACTCGCTCGCGTCGCTCGGCCGGTTCGCGATCGCCGTGTACGTCGGCCTCGCGCTGGTGCTGTTCGTGGTCTACCCGGTGATCCTGCGGGCCAACGGCCTCGGCGTGGCCCGCTGGTTCCGCGGCGCCTGGCCGGCGATCCAGCTGGCGTTCGTGTCCCGGTCGTCGATCGGCACCCTGCCCGTGACGCAGCGCGTGACCGAGCGGAACCTCGGCGTGCCGTCGGAGTACGCGTCGTTCGCCGTGCCGCTGGCCGCGACCACCAAGATGGACGGCTGCGCGTCGATCTACCCGGCGATCTCGGCGATCTTCGTCGCGCAGATCTTCGGCATCGACCTGTCGGTGCTCGACTACGTGCTGATCGCGTTCGTGTCCGTGGTCGGGTCCGCCGCGACCGCCGGCCTCACCGGCGCGATCGTCATGCTCACCCTCACGCTGTCGACCCTCGGCCTGCCGTTGGCGGGCGTCGGCCTGCTGCTGGCGATCGACCCGATCCTCGACATGGGCCGCACCGCGGTGAACGTCGCCGGGCAGACGCTGGTGCCGACGATCGTCGCGAAGCGCGAGGGCATCCTCGACCGCGCGCAGTACGACAGCGCCCAGGCGGAGGACCTGTTCACGGACGACGAGCCGGCGGCCGAGCAGTCCCCGACCCGCTCCCCGGAGCCGGCCGCCGCCCGCTGACGTCGGCGGGCGCGACCGGACGCCTAGGGCCCTTGCCGACCTTCGGCAAGGGCCCTAGGCTTGTCGGGATGGTGAGCGACCAGCCGACACGACGGGTGCTGGCCGAGCTCCGGGCTGCGGGGTTCTCGCCACGGCGGACCAGCGGCTCGCACACGCTGTGGGCGCATCCGGGCGGCGAGGTGGTGGCGGTCCCCGACGGGCACCGCAGGATCTCCCCCGGCGTCTACCGGAAGATCCGGACCGCGATCGACCGGGCGGCCGGCCACGAGGGATGAGGGACGACATGCACGACGAGCCGGTGACGGTCTCGACGCGGCCGCGCTACACCGCGCACGTGACCCGCGAGGGCCGGTGGTGGATGGTCGCCGTCCCCGAGGTGGACGGGCTGACGCAGGCACGGCGCCTGTCGGAGGCCGCCCCGATGGCGCGCTCTCTCGTCGCGGTGACGCTCGACGTGGACCCCGGGGACGTCGACCTCACCCTCAGCATCGACCGCGTCGGCGACGTCGACGTGGCGGACCGCCTGGCCGAGATCGCCCGCGAGCGCGCGGCCCTGTCCGAGCTCGAGCGCAGCCTCGCGGAGCACACGCGGTCCCTCGCCCGGGACCTCGCGGAGCGCGACGTGCCCCAGCGCGACATCGGTGCCGTGCTGGGCGTCTCGCACCAGCGCGCGCACCAGCTGCTCGCGCCGCGTCGCGCCTCCTGACGCGCCGACAGCATCGGACCGGACCCCCCGGGGGGGGCTCAGCCCGGCGACCGGACTGGACCGCGGACACCCGCGCGCCGCACGGCCTGTCGAGAGAGGACTGTCGCGCCGAGACAGGACGCCCGACGGCCCACTCTCGGCGTGACGTCCTGTCTCGGCGCAGCAGCGCCCGGACCCGCGTCAGCGCGTCGGGTGCGTGAGCAGCCCCGTGCGGGCGACCTCGCCCAGCCAGTGCGCGCTGGGCTTCGGGGTGCGCTCGAACGTGTCCCGGTCCCAGGCGATGAGCCCGAAGGTCGGCGCGTAGGAGCCCCACTCGTAGTTGTCGAGCGCCGACCAGTGCAGGTACCCGCGCACGTCGATGCCGTCGGCCATGGCCTCGTGCACCCCGACCAGCGCGTCGTGCGTGTAGTCGATCCGGCGGGCGTCGTCCTGCGTGGCGATGCCGTTCTCGGTCACCACGATCGGCACGCCGCCCGTCCGCTCCCACGCGTTGCGGATGCCGATGCCGATGGCGGGCGGGAAGTACTCCCAGCCGGTCAGCGTGGTCTCGGCGCCCTCGGGGACGGGCAGCGGGTTGCCCTGCTGGTCGACGAAGGTGCGCAGGTAGCCCTGCACGCCGATCCAGTCGTCGCCCTTCGCGGCGTCGAGGAAGATGTCCTCCCGCGGGTACCCGTAGGCCTGGGTGGCCTCCTCGGCCCCGGGCGCCGCGTGGTACGCCTGGGTCGCCACCGACCAGCCCGACCGCACCTGCGGCAGCTGCGCCAGCACCCCGCGGGACCGGCGGTGCGCCTCGATCAGCGCGTCGGTGATCTGCGGGTCCGGCGCCGGGAGGCGGGACGCCGTCATCTCGGTGCCCTCCTCGCCGCGGGTCATCGCGACCATGTTGGGCTCGTTGATGGTGCACACCCACTCGACGTCGTCGCCGAGGACGGGCAGCGCGATCTCGGTGAACCGCTCGAACAGCGCGGGGGCGTCCGGGTTCCGCCAGCCGCCGAGGCGCGCGAACCAGCGCGGGTGCGTGAAGTGGTGCAGCGTCACCGACGGCGTGAGGCCGTGCTCGCGGCAGGTGTCGACCATGCGGCGGTAGTGCGCGAGCTGCGCCTTGGACACGAACCCCTGCTCCGGCTCGATCCGCGCCCACTCGATGCTGAACCGGTAGGAGTTCATCCCGAGCGACGCGAGCAGCGCGATGTCCTCGGGGTACCGGTGGTAGGAGTCGGCGGCGTCGCCGGACGGCTCGGCCAGGTCGGTGCCCGGCGCGTGCTCGCGCACCCACCAGTCGGAGTTGACGTTGTTCCCCTCGACCTGGTGCGCGGCGGTGGAGGCGCCCCAGAGGAAGCCCTCGGGGAACTGGCGGCTGACGGACATGCGGGGTCCTTCCGGTGGTGCGGTGTGCGAGGTGCCGGGGGGCCGGCTACTTCAGGCCGACGGTGGCGATGCCCTGGACGAAGTACCGCTGCAGCGCGACGAACAGCAGCAGGATCGGCGTGATGACGAGCACCGCGCCGGCCAGCAGCAGGCCGTAGTCGGTCGCCTGCTGGCCCGTCGAGTACAGGGAGAGCGCGACGGGCAGCGTGTACATGTCCTGGCTCTGCGCCGCGACGAGCGGCCACAGGAAGTTGTTCCACGAGCCGAGGAACGTGAGGATCCCGAGCGTCGCGAGCGGCGGGCCGCAGAGCGGCATGACCACCCGGGCGAAGATGCGCAGCTCGCCGGCGCCGTCGATCCGCGCGGCCTCCATCAGCGGCTCGGGGATGCCGAGCATGAACTGCCGCATGAGGAACACCCCGAGCGGCTGGGTGAGGAACGGCAGGATCAGGGCCGGGTACGTGTTGAGCAGGCCCAGCGAGGTGACCTGCACGAACAGCGGCACGAAGGTCACGACGCCCGGGACCATCAGCATGATCATGACCAGCGCGAACAGCGCCTTCTTGCCCGGGAAGTCCATCTTGGCCAGCGCGTAGCCGACCATGGAGCAGAACAGCAGGTTCCCGAGCACCGTCACGACCGCGACGATCACCGAGTTCGTGAAGAACTGCCCGAAGTTCAGGTCGGTGAACCAGCGCCCGAAGTTGTCGAACGTCGGGTCCTGCGGCCAGATGGTCGGCGGCTTCGTCAGGATCTCGCGCTGCGTCTTGACCGACCCGAGCACCATCCAGACGAACGGCAGCAGCCAGAGCAGCACGCCGACGACGAGCACGGTGTAGGTGAGCGCGCGGCCGGTGGGCCGGCGACGGCGACGAGACGGAGCCGGCTGCGCGAGCCGGTCGACGGCAGGCTGCGGCGACGGCGGGGTGATCGTGGACATTGTTCCCTCCCCTAGCCGTGTCAGTCGGCCGACCGCAGCAGCCGGAACTGCAGCAGGCTCAGGAGCGCGATGGCCAGGAACAGCACGTAGGACGCCGCGGAGGCGAACCCGTACTTGCCGAAGCCGAACTGCTCGAACGTGTAGAACGCGGTCGACAGCGTGGAGTCGAGCGGCCCTCCCTGCGTCATCACGAAGGCCTCCTCGAAGAACTGCAGGTAGCCGACCGAGATGAGCACCGCGCCGAGCAGCAGCGTCGGGCGGAGCAGCGGCAGCGTCACGCTGCGGAACCGGCGCCACGGGGACGCGCCGTCCATGACCGCGGCCTCCTGCACCTCGGCCGGCACGGCCTGCAGGCCGGCCAGGAAGATCACCATGAGCGTGCCGACGTTCCGCCAGACGGCCATGAGGATCAGCGACGGCAGCGCCCAGGTGGTCGAGCTCAGCCAGTTCGGCCCCTCGATCCCGACCCAGCCGAGCGCGGTGTTGAGCAGCCCGTCCGGCTGCAGGATGTACCGCCACACCACCGACACCGCGACGATGCTGGTCACGACCGGGGCGTAGAACCCGACGCGGAACGCCGACCGGAACCGGCTGATCCCGGAGTTCAGCGCGACGGCGAGCGCCAGGGCGACCGCCATCGTCACCGGGATGCCGACGACCACGAACGTGCCGGTCACGCTGAGGGACTTGAGGAACCGCGCGTCCCCGAGCAGCGCGACGTACTGGTCCAGCCCGACGAAGTTCACCGCGAACGGCGTGCGCACGTCCCGCGAGGTGAAGTCCGTGAACGACATCGCGAACGACGACACCAGCGGCACGAGCATGAAGAACCCGAACACCAGGACGAACGGCAGCGCGAACATCCACGCGACCATCCCCTGGCGCCGGCGGCGTGCGGCGGCCGGCCCGCGGGAGGCGGGGGCCGGCGCCCGGCCGGGTCGCGTGGACCCGGCCGGGCGGGGTGCGGCTGTGGTGGTCATGGCGGTCAGCCCACGCCGATCGACGTCGCCTGCTGCTGCAGCTCCGCGAGGGCCTCCTCGGGCGCCTCGCCGCTGACGGTCATCCGCTCGAGCACGGAGTCGGCGGCCGCGCCGACCTGGACCCACGCGGTGTTCACCGGCGGGGCCTGGGTGTCCTCGAGCTGCTCGCCGAACACGGCCAGCTTCTGGTCGTCGGCCAGCGACGGGTCGTCCCACGCGGACTGCTGCGACGGCAGGTCACCGGTCACGTCGTACCACTTCACCTGGACGTCGGGCTGGGTCAGCCAGTCGACGAGCTTCCACGCGGCGTCGGCGTTGTCGGAGTCCTGGAACACGACCAGGTTGGAGCCGCCCGCGAACGAGGTCGACGACTCCCCGGCCGGGATGCGCGCCGTGGCGTACTTGTCCTCGAAGCCCTCGCCGCCGAGCGTGGCGAGCTGGCCCATCATGAACGGGCCGTCGATGAGCATCGGCGTGGTGCCCGCGACGAACTCCGCCTCCTGGGCGCCCGCGCTGCGGTCGGCCGAGGCGTTGGCGACGCCGTCCGAGAAGAACGACGTGTAGTAGTCGTAGGCCTCGACCATCTCCGGGGTGTCGAGCGTCCACTCGGTCTGGTCGTCGTTCATCAGGCTCGCGCCGTTCGACCACGGGGCCCACAGCGAGCCCTGGAACGAGTCGTTGCCCGCGGACTGCAGCCGGATGCCGTAGTCGGCGCCCGCCTTGGCCTGCATGTCGCCGGCCATCTGCTTGAGGTCCTCCTGCGTGGCCGGTGCCTCGGTCCAGCCCGCCTGCTCGGCGAGGTCGGTCCGGTAGTAGAGCACCCGGGTGTCGACGTACCAGGGGACGCCGATCGCGGTGCCGTCCAGCTCGGCCGTGCCGAGCGAGCCCTCGAAGATGCCGCTGGTGTCGATGGCGTCCGGGACGGCGGCGAACGCGTCGCCGAACTCCGCCATCCACGTGGTGCCCATCATCGCGACGTCCGGCGTGGTGCCGGCGGCGATGGCGGTCTGGAACTTGTCGCGCGCCGCGTCCCACGGGATCGGCACGACCTCGATGTCGACGTCCGGGTTGGCGTCCGTGAACTCCTGGACGAAGTCGGGCAGCGCCTCGCCCTCGGCGCCCATGGCCCAGACGGTGAGCTCGCCGGAGGCGGCGCCCTCGGACAGCGTCGCGGCGTCGGTGGCCCCGCCGCCGGTGTCGTCGGAGCGGCCGCACGCGGTCAGCGCGGTCAGGGCGAGCGCGGTCACGACGGCGACGCGCGCAGCGGGACGGATCATGGTTCGTTCCTCCTCGAACGGACGGGTGGCGCGTGCGGCGGGCGCCTCGCGCTTCTATGCGCTTAGATGTTGGGAGATGTTATGCGCATAGAATGATCGGCGCAAGGGGGACCGGTCCGGGGCGCCGGAACCCCTACCATCGTGCGGGGCCCCGAGGAGGTGGTGCAGTGCCGCGTCGACCGACCGTCTACGACGTCGCCGAGCGCGCGGGGGTGTCGATCGCCACGGTGTCGTTCACCTTCCGGCAGCCCGAGCGGGTCCGCGACTCGACCCGCGCCGCGGTGCTCGTCGCCGCGAGCGAGCTCGGCTACGTGCCGAACGCCAGCGCCCGCGGCCTGGCGCACGGGCGCACCGGAGCCCTCGGCCTGTACTCGTTCGACCTCATGCTCGCGGCCCCGCAGAAGGGCGCCGACGGCGCGCGTCCGGTCGCCACCCCGACCCCGGTCGACGACACCGACCCCGACGCCGACCCGCGCGCCTTCCCCCTGTACGTGGACGAGGTGCAGCGCGGCTTCGAGCTCGAGTGCTGGCAGCGCGGCCAGGCCCTGCTGCTGAGCAGCGGCAGCGGTTCGGGGGCGTCGGTGACGGAGGTCGCGGGCCGCGTCGACGGCCTCGCGGTGTTCCCCGGCCCGACGCCCGTCGGCACGCTCGAGAACGTCGCGCGGCGCATCCCCGTCGTCGCGTTCAGCACCCCGCCGGTCGCCGACGGCCTGCACCACATCGGCGTCGACAACCGCGCGGGGATGCGGGACGTCGTCGACCACCTGGTCCGCGACCACGGGCTGCGCGACCTCGGCTTCGTCGGGCGGCTGACCACCCCCGACTACGCGGAGCGGTTCGCCGGCTTCCGCGAGGCGGTCGCCGCCGCCGGGCTGCCCGAGCCGGCCGAGCCCCTCGACCCGACCGACCTCGCCGAGCCGCACCGGTTCGAGGTGCTGGCCGCGCTCGCCGCCGAGGACCGGCTGCCGCGCGCGCTGGTGTGCGCGAGCGACCAGCTCGCCCTCGGCGTGCTCGACCTGCTGGCCGCGCGCGGGGTCCCCGTGCCGGAGCGGGTCGTGGTGACCGGCTTCGACGGCATCCTCGCGGGGCGGCTGGCGCGCCCGTCGCTCACGACGGTGCGGCAGCCGATGGCTGCGATGGGGCGGCTGGCCGTGCAGGTGCTCGTGCGGCACGCGGGGGCGCCGGCGGAGGAGCCGGAGTCGCACCGGCTGCCCGTGCGGGTGGTGCGGCGCGAGTCCTGCGGCTGCCCGCCGCCGGCCTGAGCCGGCGGGGGCGGGCGCTGAGCGAGGTCGTCACGCGTCCTCGAGGTCGACACACGCTGGTGAGGTCGTCACATGCTGACGAGGTCGTCACTCCCGAGTGACGACCTCACCACGGAGTGACGACCTCGCCGCACGGCGCGGGCGCCGCGGTCAGCGCACCGCGTGCTCGCGCACGTGCCGGACCAGCGCGGCCGTGGCCGCCGACGGCCGCCGGTCCCGCGGCACCGCGAGCGCCAGCGGCCAGCGCGGCCCGGCGGCGAGCGCGACCGCCGGGAGGTCGGGCGCGGCCTCGGCGGTGAACCGCGGCACGATCGCGACCCCCAGCCCGTGCCGCACGTAGCCCGCCACGGTCCCGATGTCGGCGACCTCCACCGTCACCCGGCGCTCCAGCCCCGCGGCGGTGAACGCCGCGTCGGTCGCCGCGCGGTTGCCGTACCCCGCCGGCGAGTCGATGAAGTCGAGCCCGGCGAGCTCCTCGAGGTCGACCGGCCGGCCACCGCCCCGTGCCGCGAGGTCGTGCCCCGCCGGCACCAGCAGGTCCATGGGCGCCGAGGCGAGGTCGATCAGCCGCACGCCCGGCGCCGCCCCGGCGGGCAGCGACACGAACGCGAGGTCCAGGTGCCGGTCCGCCACCGCCGCGGCCAGGCCCGCGGACCCCGAGGTCGACGCGCTGAGCCGGAGCGCGACGCCGGGGTGCGCGCGGTGGAACGCGCCGAGCAGCGCGGGCACGTCGACGAGGCCGACGGACGGCATCGTCCCCACCCGCACGGTCCCGGACAGCCCGCCCCGCACCAGGTCCACGGCCTCGCGGGCGTCCCGGGCGGCGTCGAGCGCGGCGCGGGCGTGCGGGAGCAGCGCGGCGCCCGCATCGGTCAGCGCCACCCGGCGCGGACCGCGGGTGAGCAGGGGCGCGCCGACCTCGCGCTCCAGCGCCTGGACCGACGCCGACACGGCGGACTGCACGAGCAGCAACCGCCCGGCCGCCGCGGTGAACGTGCCCTCCTCCACGACGGCGACGAAGGCGCCGAGCTGCCGGAGCTCCATGAGGGAATGGTATCGCTCTCCCCGATGGGAGCGAGCAGGAACCACCGTTGGACGCGATGCCGCGCCCGGGCGCACCGTAGGCGGAGCACGCACCCGACCGAGAGGACGGCCACCCGATGTCCACCCCCACGCTCCCCCGCTCCCACCGGCCGTCCGCCCCGCCCGCACCGGGCGCGCCCGACCCGGCGGACCCCGGCGACCTGTCGGCCGCCCCCGCCGCCGGACCCGCGCCCGCCGCCTCCCCCGCGCGGCACCGCGCCGGCTTCTGGCTCGTCGCCGCGGCCTTCCTCGCCACGATGGCGTTCTCCACCGTCCCCGCGCCGCTCTACCCGCTGTACCAGGAGGCGGACGGGTTCTCGACGTTCACCGTCACGGTCGTGTTCGCCGCCTACGCGGTCGGCGTGGCGCTCGCGCTGGTCCTGGCCGGGCACGTGTCCGACTGGCTCGGCCGCCGGCGCGTGCTGCTCCCCGCCCTGGCGCTCGAGCTCGTCGCCGCCGCGCTGTTCCTGTCCGGCACCGGGCTCGCGACGCTGCTCGTCGCGCGGTTCGTCAGCGGCCTCGGCGTCGGCATGCTCACCGCCACGGCGACCGCCCACCTCGCCGAGCTGCACGCCGCGCACCGCCCGGAGGACGCGGGGCACCGGCCGCAGGTCGTCGCCGTCGTCGCCAACATCGGCGGCCTCGGCGCCGGCGCGCTCGCCGCGGGCGCCCTCGCGCAGACCGGGGTGGCCCCGCTGCGGCTGCCCTACCTGGTGTTCGCCGCGCTGCTCCTGCTGGGCGCCGTCGGGGTGCTGATCGCGCCGGAGACGGTCCACCGCCCCGCGGTGCGCCCGGCGTACCGGCCGCAGCGCCCGCGCCGGGCGGGCGGCGACCCCGCGGCGCAGCGGTTGGCGTACGCGGCGGCATTCGCGTCGTTCGCGGTGTTCGGGGTCTTCACATCGGTCGCCCCGGGGTTCGTGGGCGGCACGCTGCACCACACCTCGCGGCTGCTCGCCGGGCTCGTGGTGTTCGTCGTGTTCGGCGCCGCGGCCGCGGTCCAGGCGGCGACGACCCGGGTGCGGCCGGCGACGCGGCTGCGGACGGGCCTCGCGGCGCAGGCGGCCGGCCTGGTCGTGCTCACCGCCGGGATGCTGGCCGAGCGGCTCGACGTGTTCCTCGCCGGCGGGCTGGTGACCGGCGCCGGCGCGGGCCTGCTGTTCGCGGCCGCGTCGGGCACCGTCGCCGCGTCGGCGGCGCGGCACCAGCGGGGCGAGGCGCTGGCCGGGCTGTTCCTGGTCGCGTACCTCGGGCTGAGCCTGCCCGCGATGGGGCTGGGCCTCCTGGCGCGGACGCTCCCGCAGTCGACCGCGATGGCGCTGCTGGCCGGCGCCCTGCTGGCACTGCTCGCGGCGCTGGCGGTCGCGGCCCGCCGCGCGGGTCAGACGCCGAGGTAGCGGCGGAGCTGGCGGACCGCGGCGCGGCCCGCGCGGTTGGCGCCGACCGTGCTCGCGCTCGGCCCGTACCCGACCAGCTGGACGCGCGGGTCGGCGACCACGCGGGTGCCGTCCATGACGATCCCGCCGCCGCTGCCGCGGAGCCCGAGCGGCCGCAGGTGGTCGAGCGCCGCCCGGAATCCGGTGGCCCACAGCACCGCGTCCGCCTCGACGTGCTCGGGGCCCGTGACCCAGCCGTCGGCGAGCGGCCCGCGCGCGGCGGCCTCGTCCCACTCGGCCCCGTCCGGCACCAGCCGCGCGAACATCGGCCGCGCCACCAGCACCCCGCGCGCGATGCCGTCCCGGTACGCGTCGGTGAGCGGCAGGCCGGTGGCGGCGATGATGCTCTGCGGCGGCAGTCCGGCCCGGGTGCGGTCGTCGACCCGCTGGACGGCCTCGCGGCCGAGCTCCGGGCTGAACTCGGCGTCCCGCCAGTCCGGCGGGCGGCGGGTGACCCAGGTCGTCGACGCCGCCACGGGGGCGATCGCGAGCAGGTGCTGCACCGCGGAGATCCCGCCGCCGACCACGAGCACCCGGCGGCCGGCGAACTCCTCCGGCGACCGGTAGTCGTGGGTGTGCCGCTGGATGCCCGCGAAGAGCGCGGCACCCGGGTAGGTCGGCCAGAACGGCCGGGTCCACGTCCCCGTCGCGTTCACCAGGGCGCGCGCGTGCCAGGTCCGGGTCACCCGGCGGCGCGCGGTCGCGGCCTCCGCCCGGCAGGCGCCGACGCCGCCCCCGAGGCCGTCGTCCGGGTCGGGCGCCGCGACCGGCACACGCTCGGTCTCCTCGGTCTCGACGGCCAGCAACCGGCCCGGCCCGCCGACGTCCCGGACCCGGCGCACCTCGACGGGCCGCCGGACGGCGAGCCCGAGGTCGCGCTCGTAGGAGCCGAAGTACCGGGTCAGGGCGCGGCTCGCGGGCTCGTCGGCGTCGAAGGTCGGCAGCGGGCGGCCGGGCAGCTCGTACACGCCGTTGACCGTGGCCATCGTCAGGCCGGGCCAGCGCTCGCGCCAGGCGCCGCCGGGTCCGGCGGCCGCGTCCAGCACCACGTAGGTGGGGCGGCCGTCCGCGGCGCGGCCCGCTGCGCGGCCGCCGGGGGCGGGGCGGTCGGTGCCCGTCGGCGCCGCCGGGACGAAGCCCGAGCGCTCCAGGTGCGCCGCCACGGCGAGCCCGGCCTGCCCGGCGCCGACGACCACGACGTCCGCCGAGGCGGCGGTCGGGTTCACGTCGGGCATGCCTGGTGCAACGCGGCACCCCCGCCGGTCGTTCCCCGCGGGCGCCGCATCGTGCGCGCCGCCCGCGGCCCGCGCTGCCGCGCCCGCGCCCGGTGCGCGCGCCCGCACCGCCCGGGTGGTGGGATGGGGCCGTGCCCGACCTCTCCCGCCGCGCCGGCGCCCTGCCCGCCGCCACCGCCGCCGCCGTCCGCGACCTCGCCGCCGCCGCGGCGGCCCACGACGGCGTCGCCCCGCTGTCCGAGCAGCCGCTGCTCTGGCTGACCGGCGGCGGCCCGGACGTCGTCCACGTGCTCGCGGGCGACGCGGACGCCGCGACCGGCTACGCCCAGGTCGACCTCCGCGACCCGGCGCTCGCCACGGCCGAGCTCGTCGTGCACCCGGAAGCCCGTCGTCGCGGCACCGGCACCGCCCTGCTCGACGCCGCCCTGGCCGCGACCCGCGCCCGTGGCGGCGACGCGGTGTCCGTGTGGGCGCACGGCGACGTCGCCCCGGCCCGCGCACTCGCAGCCTCCCGCGGCCTGCCCGCCGTCCGCGAGCTGTGGCAGATGGCCCTCGACCCGCTGGTCGCGCCGGACCCCGACACCGCCCCGCTGCCCGCCGGCGTGACGGTCCGCCCCTTCGAGCCGGGCCGCGACGAGGACGCCTGGGTCGCCGTGAACGCGCGGGCCTTCGCGCAGCACCCCGAGCAGGGCCGGCTGACCCGCGCGGACCTGGAGGCCCGGGAGGCCGAGCCGTGGTTCGACCCTGCGGGTTTCCTGCTCGCCGAGGAGGGCGCGACGCTGCTGGGCTTCGGCTGGACCAAGGTGGCCGGGCCGGGCGAGGGCGAGATCTACGCGCTCGGTGTCGACCCCGCGGCCCAGGGCCGGCGGCTCGGGCCCGCGCTGACCGCCCGGATGCTCGCGCACCTGGCCGACCGCGGGGTGCCGCGCGTGGTGCTCTACACCGAGGGCGACAACGCGCCGGCGATCCGGGTCTACCGGGCGGCGGGGTTCGGGCGGTCGGCGGTGGACGTGGTCTACCGCGTGGGCTGAGCGCGCGTCCGGGACGCCCTCAGGCCTCGATCACCACCTTGCCGATCGTGCGGCCCGACTCGACGAGCCGGTGCGCGTCCCGCAGCGTCTCGGGCGTCAACCCGCTCAGCCGCGTCGTCGTGGTCGTGCGCAGCCGCCCGTCGTCCACCAGCGAGGCCACCCGGTCCAGCAGGTGGTGCTGCTCGACGAGGTCCGGGGTCTGCTGCACCGGGCGCGTGAACATCAGCTCCCAGTGCCAGGCGATCGACTTCGCCTTGAGCGGCACGACGTCCAGCGTCCCCGGGTCGTCGATCGCGACGACGGAGCCGAACGGGCGCAGCAGGTCCGCGTACAGCGGCACCTGGCCGGCGGAGTGGGCGGTGATCACGGCGTCCAGCCCGTCCGGGGCCGCCTCGCGCACCTGGGCGCGGAGGTCGCCGTGGTGGTCGACGACCGCGTCGGCCCCGAGCGAGGTCACCCAGTCGACGCCCTCGGGCCGCGACGCCGTGGCGATGGTGCGGATCCCCGGGAGCAGCGCCTCGGCGAGCTGCAGCACCATCGACCCGACCCCGCCCGTCGCCCCGACGACCAGCAGGGTGCCCGTCGACGCCTCGGTGAGCCGCAGCCGGTCGACCAGCATCTCCCAGGCCGTGATCGAGGTGAGCGGGAGGGCGGCGGCGTCGGCGTCGGACAGCGACGCGGGGGCGTGCCCGACGATCCGCTCGTCGACCACGTGCAGCGCGGCGTTCGTGCCCGGCCGGTCGATGGTGCCGGCGTGGAACACCCGGTCGCCCGCCGCGAACAGCGTGACCGCCGGGCCGACCTCGCGCACCGTGCCGACCGCGTCGAAGCCGAGCACGAGCGGCGCGCCGTCCGGGCGGAAGGAGGCGCGGCGCTTCACGTCCACCGGGTTGACCGACACCGCGGCGACCTCGACCAGCAGGTCGTGCGGGCGCAGGTCGGGCAGCGCGGCGTCGACCGCGACGAAGGCGTCCGGGTCGTCGACGGGCAGCGGGCGGAGGGCGGCGATGGCGGGGGTGGTGCGCGTCGTGGTCATGCCCGCACTCTCCGCCCGGCCCCGTGGTTACCGTCAAGGGCACCTGGTTACCGAAGGGTACTGTCGGCGTCGTGCCCGCCCTCGACCACGCCGCCACCTGCGACCGGAACGACGTGTACGCGGCCGCCTGCCCGTGCCGGGAGATGCTGGACCTGCTCGCCAACAAGTGGTCCGCCCTGGCGATCGGCGCGCTCGACGGCGGTCCGCTGCGGTTCGGCGAGCTGCGGGCCCGGCTCGAGGGGATCAGCCCCAAGGTGCTCAGCGCGACCCTGCGCCGGCTGGAGGAGCACGGCCTGCTGACCCGCACGGTGTTCGCCGAGGTGCCGCCGCGCGTCGAGTACGCGCTGACCCCGCTCGGCGTGAGCGCCGGGGCGCCCCTGGCCCACCTGCGCGACTGGGTCGAGGAGCACGTGGGTCACGCCGCCGGCTAGCGGGCGCTCCCCCGGGTCGCCCTTCGGTCACCCGTCGGACACCTCCTGGTGCCACCATGTGGGGATGACCGACGCCACCGCCTCCGACGGCGCGCCCCGCAAGCCGCGCACCCGCCGCGCCGCGCCCGCCGCCACGGCCGCCGCCGGGCGCACCAGCACCAGCACGGGCCGGACAGGCGCCCGGTCCACGGGCACCCGCACCTCCACCCCGCGGACCCGCGCGGCCGCCCCGCCGGCACCCGCCGAGGCGGACGGCCAGGCCGCGACCGCCACGACGTCGCAGCGCCCCCGGACGCTGGCCCCCGAGCTCGCCGCGCACATCGCCGAGCACATCGAGATGAGCGACGGCGCCCGCGGCGACGAGGCCGCCGCCGCGCCCGAGGCGCCGCTGCCCGCCGACCGGTTCCTCGACCGCGAGGTCAGCTGGCTGGCCTTCAACCAGCGCGTGCTCGAGCTCGCGGAGGACGAGACCCAGCCGCTGCTGGAGCGGGTGCGGTACCTCGCGATCTTCGCGTCCAACCTGGACGAGTTCTTCATGGTCCGGGTCGCCGGCCTGAAGCGCCGCATCGCGACCGGCCTGGCCGTCACGGCGGCCTCGGGCCTCAGCCCGCGCCAGGTGCTGGAGGCGATCAGCCAGCGCGCGCACGAGCTCGCCGCCCGGCACGCGCAGGTGTTCGCCGACCAGGTGCAGCCCGAGCTGGCGACCCAGGGCATCACGCTGGTGCGCTGGGAGCAGCTGGGCGAGGCCGAGCAGGACCGGCTGCGCAAGTACTTCCGGAAGCAGATCTTCCCGGTGCTGACCCCGCTGGCGGTCGACCCGGCGCACCCGTTCCCGTACATCTCCGGCCTGTCGCTGAACCTGGCCGTGGTCGTGGTGAACCCGTCGACCGGCAAGGAGCACTTCGCGCGGGTCAAGGTGCCGCCGCTGCTCCCCCGGTACATCGCGGTCGACTGGCGCGGCCGCCCGACCGACGCGTCCGGCTCCGCCTCCGACCGCGGCCCGATGTCGTTCGTGCCGGTCGAGGACGTCATCGCCCAGCACCTCGACCAGCTGTTCCCCGGCATGGAGGTCAGCGAGCACCACACGTTCCGGGTCACCCGCAACGAGGACGTGGAGGTCGAGGAGGACGACGCGGAGAACCTGCTCCAGGCGATGGAGAAGGAGCTGCTGCGCCGGAAGTTCGGCCCGCCGGTCCGCCTGGAGATCGCGGACTCGATCAGCCCGCGCATCCGGTCGCTGCTGGTCCGCGAGCTCGGCGTCGCGGAGGACGAGGTCTACGAGCTGCCCGCGCCGCTCGACCACACCGGCCTCAACCTGATCGCGGACCTGGACCGGGCGGACCTGCAGTACCCGCGGTTCGTGCCGACCACGCACCGGTTCCTGGCCGAGGTGGAGAGCGCCAACCCGACGGACGTGTTCGCCGCGATCCGGGCGCGGGACATCCTGCTGCACCACCCGTACGACTCGTTCTCCACCTCGGTGCAGACGTTCCTGGAGCAGGCCGCGGCCGACCCCAAGGTGCTGGCGATCAAGCAGACGCTCTACCGGACGTCGGGCGACTCCCCGATCGTGGACGCGCTGATCGACGCCGCCGAGGCCGGCAAGCAGGTGCTCGCGCTCGTGGAGATCAAGGCCCGGTTCGACGAGCAGGCCAACATCGAGTGGGCCCGCAAGCTGGAGCAGGCCGGCGTGCACGTCGTCTACGGCATCGTCGGGCTGAAGACGCACGCGAAGCTGTCGCTGGTCGTGCGCCAGGAGTCCGACGGCCTGCGCCGCTACTGCCACGTCGGCACCGGCAACTACAACCCGAAGACCGCGCGCATCTACACCGACCTGGGTCTGCTCACCTGCGACCCGGACGTCGGCCAGGACCTCACCCGGCTGTTCAACCAGCTGTCGGGCTACGCGCCGAAGTCGCGGTTCCACCGGCTGCTGGTCGCGCCGCGCTCGGTGCGCTCGGGGCTGATCGAGCGGATCGACCGCGAGGCGGAGGCCGCGCGCGCGGGCCGGAGGTCGTGGATCAAGCTCAAGGTCAACTCGATGGTCGACGAGGAGACCATCGACGCGCTGTACCGGGCCTCGCAGGCGGGCGTCCCCGTCGACCTGTGCGTCCGCGGCATCTGCGCGCTCCGCCCCGGCGTCCCGGGGCTGTCCGAGACGGTGCGGGTGCGGTCGATCCTCGGCCGGTTCCTGGAGCACTCGCGGGTGTACGCGTTCGCCGCGGACGCCGGGGTCACCGAGGAGGTGGCCGACATCGGCCGCGAGGGCGGCACGCTGCTCCCCGGCCCGGAGGTCTACATCGGGTCCGCCGACCTCATGCACCGCAACCTCGATCGCCGCGTGGAGGCCCTCGTCCGGCTGGACGACCCCGACCAGGTCGCCGAGCTGGTCGGTCTGCTCGACGAGTCGATGGCCGACGAGACCTCGTCGTGGCACCTCGGCCCGGACGGCGCCTGGACCCGGCACGCGCAGGGCCCCGACGGGCCGCTGCGCGACCTGCAGTCCACGCTGATCTACCGCCAGCGCCGCCGCCTGGGCTCGGGCCGGTGAGCGCCGGGCCGACCGCGCTCGTCCGCGCGGCGGGCGCCCTGGTCTGGCGCGTCCGCCAGGGCCGCCTGCAGGTCGTGCTCGTGCACCGCCCGCGGTACAAGGACTGGTCCTGGCCGAAGGGCAAGCTCGAGCCGGGCGAGCACGTGACGACCGCCGCGGTCCGCGAGGTCGAGGAGGAGGCGGGGCTCGAGATCGTGCTCGGCCGGCCCCTGCCCGGGCTGGAGTACAAGCTCGCGGACGGCCGCCGCAAGCGGGTGCACTACTGGGCGGCGCAGGTCGCCGGCCGCCCGGACCGGCCCGCCCTGCACGCCCGCCCGCCCGCCGCGCACGCGTCGCGGGACGAGATCGACGCCGTGCGCTGGGCGGACGCCGACGTGGCGCGCAAGCGGCTCACCCGGGAGGACGACCGCATCCCGCTCGACGCCCTGGTGGCGGCGCACGAGGCGGGGACGCTGGACACCCGCGCCGTCCTGGTCGTCCGGCACGGCCGCGCCAAGAGCCGGTCGTCGTGGAAGGGCGAGGAGGGCACGCGGCCCCTCACCGACGTCGGCCGGCTGCAGGCCGGGGCGCTGGTGCCGGTGCTGTCCGCCTACGGCGTCGCCGAGGTGGTCACGAGCCCGTGGCTCCGCTGCTGCGCGACCGTCGAGCCGTACGCCACGGCGGCGGGGCTGACCCCGGACCGCCGCGACCCGCTCACCGAGGCGGAGCACGCCGACTCGCCGGAGAAGACCGCCGACGCGGTCGCCGCGGTGCTGCGCACGCGGTCGGACCTCGCGCTCTGCACCCACCGGCCGGTGCTGCCGACGGTGCTGGACGTCGTGCGCGCGCACGCCCCCGAGGACGTCCGCGACCGGCTGCCCGCCGAGAACCCGTACCTGCGCCCGGGCCAGGTGCTCGTGTGCCACGTGGTCCGCCCCGACCGCGGCGCCCCGGACCAGGTGCGCGTCGAGGACGTCGAGCTGCACACGCCGCTGGGCAGCTGACACCCCCGCCGACGACGACGGCGCGCCACCCCGGGAGGGCGGCGCGCCGTCGGTCGTGCGCGGCGGGAGGGGCTCAGATCGCGGCGCCCTCGAGCGACCCGGTGACCGGCTCGGCCGACATGAGGATGCACTGCACGACGCGGTCGCCCTGGTCCCACGACACCGTGCTCGGCGTGAGCGGGCCGTAGTCGAGGCTCGACGTCTCGTAGTCCATGCCGACGAACGTCGGGAACTCGCCGTAGCAGAACTCGTCGGCCTGGGTGTCGATGTCGGCCGGGTACTCGTCGCCCTTGAGCCGCGTCTCGGCGTACACCTCGCCGTCGTGCTCGTCGCCGCACGGCACGGTGGGCAGCGACTCGATCTCGGTCGCCGACGCCATCTCCGCGAGGTTGAGGCAGTCGCCCACCTGGATCGTGAACACGTCGGCCTCGGCGGCGGCCGTGATCTCGCCGGAGGCCTCGTCCCGCTGGGCGTCGCCCGCGCCGCAGGCGGACAGGGCGAGCGCGGCGCCGGCCGCCAGGGACACAGCGGACATCCAGCGCACGGTCAGGTTCTTCGCAGTCATGGGGACGAGTGAATCGCTTCCACGTCACGAATGTCCAGTTCGTACCCGTTCGGGAACGTCCGGAGGCGGCGCCGCCCGGTCAGCTGAGGAACGGGCTCAGCATGAAGTACACCAGCGCGGCGACCGCGGCGGCCGCCGGGATGGTGAGCACCCACGCGATGCCGATGTTCTTCGCGACGCCCCAGCGGACCGCGGACAGCCGCTTGGTCGCCCCGACGCCCATGATCGCCGAGGTGATCGTGTGCGTCGTCGACACCGGCGCGTGCAGCGCGAACGCGTTGACGTAGAGCACCACGGCGGAGACCGACTCGGCGACGAACCCGCGGGCGGGGTCGAGCTCGATGATCTTCCGGCCCAGGGTGCGCATGATGCGCCAGCCGCCGGAGTAGGTGCCGAGCGAGATCGCGGTCGCGGCGGCCAGCTTCACCCACAGCGGGATGCCCTCGTCCGGGTTCGCCCAGCCGACGGTGAGCAGCGCCATGAAGATCACGCCCATGGTCTTCTGCGCGTCCTGCAGGCCGTGCCCGAGGGCCATTGCGGCCGCCGACACGGTCTGCGCCAGGCGGAACCGCCGGGTCGTCCGCGACGGCGACGCGTTCCGGATGAGCCAGAGCAGGCCGACCATGACGAGGAACGCCAGGAAGAACCCGATCAGCGGCGAGAAGACCATCGGCAGGACGACCTTGTCGACGATCGCCGAGCCGTAGATCATCAGGCCGCCCGCGAGGCCGGCGCCCACGAGGCCGCCGATGAGCGCGTGCGTCGAGGACGACGGGAGGCCGAACCACCACGTGATGAGGTTCCACACGATCGCCCCGACCAGGGCGCACAGCACGACCACGAGGGCCTGGTGCGGTGACGCGTCGCCGAGGTCGACGATCGACGTCGCGATCGTCTCCGCGACCTCGGTCCCGAGCAGGGCGCCGGTGAAGTTCATGACCGCGGCCATCAGCAGCGCGGCCCGCGGCGTCAGCGCGCGCGTCGACACCGAGGTGGCGATGGCGTTGGCGGCGTCGTGGAAGCCGTTGGTGTAGTCGAAGCCGAGGGCCAGGGCGACCACGACCACGACGAGCGCGAGTTCCACCGGGGCTCAGGACTCCTTGAGCGCGATGGTCTCGACCATGTTCGCGACCTTCTCGAACGCGTCGGCGGCGTCCTCGAGCTTCTCGACGACCTCCTTGAGCTTCATCAGGAGGATCGGGTCGGTGATCTCGTCGAACATCTGCGCGAGCAGCTTGCGGTGCGACTTGTCGGCCTGGTTCTCGAGCCGGTTGACCTCGACCCAGTACTCGGCGAGGTTCTCCATCGAGCGCAGCCGGGGCATCGCCTCGGCGGTCAGCTCGGCCGAGCGCTGCAGCACCTGCACCTGGTCGGCGACCCGCGGGGGGAGCTCGTCGATCTTGTACAGGACGATGAGGTCGGCGGCCTCCTCCATGAAGTCCATGCAGTCGTCCAGCGCGGACGCGAGGCCGTAGATGTCGTCCCGGTCGAACGGGGTGACGAACGTCTGGTTCAGCCGCCGCATGATCTGGTGGGTCGCCTCGTCGGCGAGGTGCTCGACGTCGCTCATCTGCTTGGCGAGCGCCTTGCGGGTCGCGCGGTCCGCGCCCAGCAGCTCGGCGAGCAGGTTGGCTCCGGTGACCAGGTGCGCCGCCGACGCGGCCAGGAGGTCGAAGAACGAGGTGTCGCGCGGGGTGAGGCGCAGGCGCACGAGAGGCTCCGCAGGAGAGGGGCTTGGTCAGGCACAGGCTAGGGCAGCCGCGGGGTGAACTCACAACCCCGCAAGTGAACCCAGGGTGAACGCACAGCATCCTCAGCGTGACGCACGACCGCCCGGCCCGCGCGTGGGACGGAGGTCACACGCCGGGGCCGGGCGGGGAGGGTGAGGACGCCGGACCGGGAAGCGCCTCTCGGCGCGCGGCCGCTCGGAGCGGCTTGAGTTGGAGCCCGGGGCTACCGCGGCCCGGCGTCGGGTTCGAGTTTACGCGCCGCGCCGCGCCGCGTCCTGGGCGGGGACGGGTGAGCATCGCCACGGCCGCCGCGGGAACAGGACCGCGGGGCCTCACTCGAGGGAGCCGGACCGCCACAGGTGGGCCGCCTGCTCGAGCTCCTCGGCGGTGCGCACGAGCGACCCCGCGCTGCGCGTGAGCCGCGCGGACGCGTCGTCGCCCGTGAGGTCGAGGTGGTCGGCGTCGAAGGCCGCGCCGGTCGCGAGCACCCGGCAGAACGCCGCCCCGCGCTCCAGGGTCACCGCGAGGTCGCCGGTCCACACGCCCGACAGCACGGCGTCCAGCAGCACGCGCAGCTCCTCCGGCCCGGGCGGGCTGACCACGCCGACGACGACGTGGTGCACCGGGGCGGCGTCCAGACCGAGGCGGTACCGGTCGGCGAGGGTCGCCGGGTCGCGGCGCACCCACTCGCGCAGCACGTACAGCCGCCACAGGGTGCCGGGCAGGGTCGTGGCGGGGCTGTCCGACCACAGGGCCGCCACGACGTCGAGGCCCTCGTTCTCGACCAGCCGCACCAGCCGCTCGACCAGCGCCGGGTCCTCCTCGCCCTCCGCGCGCCCCCGGTGCACGATCGCGGCCGCCGTGGTGTGGGCGACCTGCGAGCGCAGGGCGGGGTCCACGTCGCCGGGCAGCTGGTCGGCGTCGCGGGGGTCGAGCATGGCGGGGCGGCGGTACCGGGGGCGGTCGTGAGGCGTCACCCGTCGATTGTCCGCCGGATCGGGACCCCCGTCGCGACCGGACGCGCCCGGCGCGCGGACCACCCGGCGCCCGGGTTAGGGTTCCCGCCGCGCGTCTTCCCCGGCCTTCCGGGTGCGGGATGCGCTGCGCGGGTGAAAGGTGAGAACGCCTCGACCGGCGCCCGACGACGTGCTCCGGCCCAGGTGTTCTCTTCGCAGGACGAGCGGAGCAAGGAGAAGACGTCATGGCCGAAGGCAGTGCCCGACCCTCGACGGGGAGGCACCCGTCGCACAACAAGGCGATCGGCCTCGCGGTCGCCGCCGCGGTCGGCGGGTTCCTGTTCGGGTTCGACTCGTCCGTCATCAACGGCGCCGTCGACGCGATCCAGGGCCAGTTCGACCTGGGCGCGACCCTCACCGGGTTCGCCGTCGCCGTCGCGCTGCTCGGCTGCGCCGTCGGCGCCTGGGCGGGCGGCCGGCTCGCCGACCACTGGGGCCGCACCAAGGTGATGGTGCTCGGCTCCGTCCTGTTCTTCGTGTCCTCGATCCTGTCCGCGATCGCGTTCAGCGTCTGGGACCTGATCATCTGGCGCATCCTCGCCGGCGTCGGCATCGGCATCGCCTCGGTGATCGCCCCCGCCTACATCGCCGAGATCGCCCCCGCGGCGCTGCGCGGGCGGCTCGGCTCGCTGCAGCAGCTCGCGATCACGCTCGGCATCTTCGCCGCCCTGCTCTCCGACCAGCTGCTGCAGGAGGCCGCGGGCGGCGCGTCCGAGGAGCTGTGGCTGGGCTGGGAGGCCTGGCGCTGGATGTTCCTGGTCGCCGTGGTGCCCGCCGCGATCTACGGCATCCTCGCCCTGCGCATCCCCGAGTCGCCGCGCTACCTCGTCGCCAAGGGCCGTCGGGACGAGGCGGTCGCCGTCCTGCAGAGCGTGCTCGGCCCGGACGAGGACGCCCGCGAGCGGGTCGCCCAGATCGAGAAGACGATCGAGAAGGACAAGGAGCTCGAGGAGCAGGCGACCCTGCGCGGGCCGCGCTTCGGCCTGCTGCCCGTGGTGTGGGTCGGCATCCTGCTGTCGGTCTTCCAGCAGTTCGTCGGCATCAACGTGATCTTCTACTACTCCACGACGCTCTGGCAGGCCGTCGGGTTCGACGAGAGCCAGTCGTTCCTCGTCTCCACGATCACCTCGGTCACCAACGTGGCCGTGACCTTCATCGCGATCGCGCTCATCGACAAGGTGGGGCGCCGCCCGATCCTGCTCACCGGCTCGGCGGGCATGACGATCTCGCTCGCCGTCATGGCGCTGGCGTTCACGCAGGCCTCCGGGTCGGGCGAGGACGTGTCGCTGCCGTCGCCGTGGGGGCCGGTCGCGCTGGTCGCCGCGAACGCGTTCGTCGTGTTCTTCGGCGCGTCCTGGGGCCCGCTGGTCTGGGTCCTGCTCGGCGAGATGTTCCCGAACCGGATCCGCGCCGCCGCGCTCGGCGTCGCCGCGGCCGCGCAGTGGATCGCGAACTTCCTCATCACGGTGACGTTCCCGCCGCTGCTCGACGCCTTCGGCGCGACGGGGCCCTACCTGATGTACGCCATCTTCGCGGGCCTGTCGTTCTTCTTCGTGCTCGGCAAGGTCCCGGAGACCAAGGGCGTCGAGCTCGAGGACATGGAGGACCTGCCCCCGGCGCGCCGTCGGGCAGCACGCGCCTGACGCGCTCGTTTGCCACCGACCGAGCCCCTCGCGGAAACTTCGCGGGGGGCTCGGCCGTTGTCACGACGGCCGTCATCGCTCGAAGGGACACGCTGTGGGTACGCCGCACGACCACGCCGACCGGACCGACGCCGCGCTCGGAGCGCCGGGGGTGACCCGGTGAGCGCCGCCCTCGCCGCGCACGACGTCTGGGCGGGCTACGGCGGCGCCGCGGTGCTCCAGGGCGCCTCGCTGTCGGTCGCCCCGGGCGAGACCGTGGGGCTGATCGGCCGCTCCGGCGCCGGGAAGTCGACGCTCGTCCAGGTGCTGCTCGGCCGGCACAAGCCGACCCAGGGCCGCGCCACCTACGGCGCCCGCCCCGTCACCAAGATGTCCCGCAAGGAGACCAAGGCGTTCCGCTCGACCGTGCGCGCCGTGCACCAGGAGGGCCTGGTCGGCGTCGACAGCCGCACCTCGGTCGCCAAGGTGCTCCAGTCCACGCTGAGCGACTCCCGCAAGGCGGGGCGGGCCACCGGGCTGGAGCCCGAGGACGTGCTCGCGCGCGTGGGCCTGGAGCCGCGGTTCCTCGACCGCACGCTGCACTCGCTGTCCGGCGGCGAGAAGCAGCGGCTGGCGCTCGCCGACGCGCTGGCGACGCGCCCCGAGATCCTCGTGCTCGACGAGCCCGCCACCGCGCTCGACCCGGCGCTGCGGGAGGCCGTCGCCGACCAGGTGGCCGCCATCGCCGCCACCGGGGTCGGGCTGCTCGTCGTGTCGCACGACCTGCGGCTGGTCGACCGGCTCGCCGACACCGTGCACGTGCTCGGCGAGGGCCGGATCGTGGAGTCGGGGTCGATGCGGTCGCTGCTGTCCGACCCGCAGGCCGCGGAGACCCGCGAGCTGGCCGAGGCGTACCCGGAGGCCGTGGGCGCGTTCCGCTGACGGCGCCGGCCCGCCGGCTCAGCGCGAGCCGAGGGTGAGCACCTCCTCGAGCCGCGCCGGCACCGGCCGGGCCTCGCCGCGCACCCCCGCGCCGGCGAGCGCCCGCTCGACGTCGGCGGGGTCCACCCCGGCGACCCGGACGGCCCGGCCGGCGACGGTCACCGGCAGCCCCGCGGCGCTCAGCGCGCCGAACGCGTCCGCCCAGTCCGGCGTCACCACCTCGACCGCGGTCGTGCCGTCGAGCACGTCCGCCAGCGTCCCGGCGGCCACGCGGCGGCCCCGGGACATCAGCACCAGCGCGTCGCACTGCTCGGCCTCCTGCATGTAGTGCGTCGTGACGAGCACCGCGACCCCGGCCTCGGCCTGCTCGTGCACCGTGTCCCACAGCGCGGCCCGGGCCAGCGGGTCGACGCCGGACGTCGGCTCGTCCAGCACCAGCAGCTCCGGGCCGTGCGACAGCGCCGCGGCGAACGCGAGCCGCCGCTGCAGGCCCAGCCCGAGCGACCCGACCAGCCGGTCCCGCTCCGCCGCCAGGTCCGACGGGGGCTCGGGCACGTCGTCCAGGCCGTAGGCCGCCGCGACGAACGCCAGGTTCTCCGCGACGGTGAGGTCCGCCGCCAGGCCGAGGCCCTGCGGCACGTAGCCGATCCGGCGCCGGGTGTCCCGCGACGGCTCGCCACCGAGCACCCGCACGGTGCCGGACGTCGGGGCGAGCAGGCCCAGCACGGTGCGGATGAGCGTCGTCTTGCCGGCGCCGTTCGCGCCGAGCAGGCCGAGCACCTGGCCGGGGAGCACGGTGAGCGAGACGTCGTCGACGGCGCGGAACCCGCCGAAGGCGGTGACGACGTGCGCGGCCTCGACAGCCGCGGGGCCGTCGGCGGCCCGGCCGCGCACGTGGTCCGAGGGGGCATCCGACACGTCGAGCGAGCAGTCGGCGGGTGCGCGCTCGACGTGCCGAGCACCCCCTGGGCGCGCGGCGGTCGGCGCGGCCGCTGTCGGCGCGGCACCGGTCGGGCCGCGGCGCTCCAGGGTCAGCGCGATCACCGCGTCCTCGAGGTCCGCCGGGGCAGCCCCGGCGCCCCGCGCGACGAGCGCGTGCACGGCGCCCCCGCGGCGCCACTCCGCGACCGGCGCTGATCCCTGGTCGGCCCCGCCGGCGGGGTCCCCGACCGCCCGCACCGCGATCGAGCCGCGCACGCGGGACGCCGCCGCGGCCGGGTCGCCGCTGTAGACCTCCGACCCGGCGTCGAGCACCAGCACCGTCGCCGCGCGCTCCGCCTCGTCGAGGTACGTCGTCGTCACCAGGACCGCGGTGCCCCCGGCGGCCGCCGCGGAGAGCATCCGCCACAGCTCGACCCGGCTGACCGGGTCGACGCCCGTGGACGGCTCGTCGAGCACCACGAGCGCCGGGTCCGGCAGCATCGCGAGGCAGAACCCGAGCTTCTGCCGCATGCCGCCGGACAGCTCCCGGCCCAGGCGGTGCGGCACGTCCGCGAGGCCGGCCGCGCCCAGGAGCCGGTCCCGGCGACCGCGCGCCGTCGCGGCGTCGAGCCCGTAGGCCCGCGCGACCAGGTCGACGTTCTCCGCCACGCTCAGGTCCGCCCACACCCCCGAGGTGGCGGGCAGGAAGCCGGTGCGGCGCGCGTCGGCGCGCCGCACCTCGCCCGCGTCGGCGACCTCGCGCCCGACCAGCAGGCGGGCCAGCGTGGTCTTCCCCGCGCCGTCCCCGCCCACCACCGCCGTGATCTCCCCCGGCGGCACCGGCAGCGTGAGCGCGTCGAGCACGACGCGCCCGCCGCGGCGCACCGTCACGTCGCGGACTCCCCACGTCACCCTCGCCGCCACGGCGGTCACCGTCCGACCTCGGCCAGCGCGGCGGGGGCGGCCACCGCACCGCGCGGGCGGCGGGGCGTGATGGACGCGCGGAACCGCCAGACGGCGGCGCCGAACACCAGCACGGCCATCCCCGCCAGCACGGTGATCGGCAGCCACAGCGCGTCGATCCCGGCACCGCGCAGCATCACGCCCTGCGACACCTGCGTGAAGTAGGTGAGCGGCAGGCAGTACCCGATCCAGCGCACCCCGATCGGCATCGCGTCGAGCGGGAAGATGATCCCGGACAGCAGGATCTGCGGCAGCAGCACGAGGATCGCGGCCTGGATCGCCTGCCCGGCGTTCTGCGACACGGTCGAGATGAACACCCCGATGCCGAGCACCACGAACAGGAAGATCGCCCCCGCGAGGGCGAACAGCGCCACGTTCCCGGTGAACGGCACGCCGAAGATGAGCATCCCCAGCACCGTGACGACGACGAGGTCGAGCGCGGCGAGCAGGAAGTACGGCGCGATCTTGCCCACGATCACGTCGACCGGGCGCAGCGGCATCACCGCCAGCTGCTCCAGGGTCCCGGCGGCCCGCTCCTTCACCAGGCCGATGCTGGTGATGATCGTGCCGATGAACGTGAGGATCAGGCCGATCAGCGCGGGCACCATGACCCACGACGTCTCGAGGTCGGGATTGAACAGGATCTCGGGCTGCACGGCGTCGCCGAGGCGCGCGACCACGACGTTCGCAGCCTGGGCGGCGAACAGGTTCGTGCCGTCGATCAGCACCTCCGGGACGGCGGCTGCCCCCTCCCCGGTGACGACCGCCACGTCGTACCGGTTGGCGGCGAGCGCGTCGACGGCGTCCGCGCGGTCGTCGCCGGGGAGCACGTCCCGGACGTCGAGCGTGCCGCCCGCGGGGGATCCGGCGATCCGGTCGGCCGCCTCCGTGGCGCCCGGCCCGACGACCACCGTGGTGAGGCTGTCGACCGTGAAGTTGGCCGCGAAGCCGAAGATCGTCAGCAGCAGCAGCGGCAGGACGACCAGCATCGCGACGGTCCGGCGGTCCCGGCGCAGCTCGCGGAACTCCTTGAGGATCATGGCGCGCACGGCGCTCGCCTCCCGGTATCGGGGCGTCTCCGACGGCGCCCGTCCGCGTCCCACCGTAGCACCGAACCGGAACCTCCGATTCCGGTTAAGGCAACCTATCCTGGGCCCGTGAGGGCGGACGCGGCACGGAACCGGCAGCGGGTGCTCGACGCCGCTCGCACCCTGTACTCGGCCCGGGGGCTCGACGAGCCGATGGAGGCGGTGGCCCGCGCCGCCGGCGTGGGCGTGGGCACCGTCTACCGGCACTTCCCCGACCGGTCCGCGCTGGTGCGGGCCGTGGTGGCCGACCGGCTGACCCACGTCGGCGGCCTGCTCGACCGTGCCGGCGCCGGGCTGGCGGGCGACGACCCGCACGCGGCGTGGGAGCAGTTCCTCACCGGCTTCCTCGACTCCGGGCTGCCGCTGCTGCTGCCCGTGCTGGTCCCGCGCGCCCGCGACGCGGACGTGTTCACCCCGGAGCTCGTCGAGCGCCGCGCGGCCACGGCGCTCGCCGCGGGCGAGGTCGTCCGGACCGCCCAGCGGCTCGGGCTCGTGCGGGACGACATCGGGGTCCCGGAGATCCTGCTGACCTTCGCGTCCGCGCTGCGCCCGCTGCCCGGGCTCCCGGACGAGCTGAACGCGGCGCTGCTCGCGCGGCGCGCGCCGCTGCTGCGGGCGGCGCTGCGGCCGGGCGGGGACCCGCTGCCGGGGCGGCCGGTCGAGGTGGCGGACCTGCTGGCGGCCCTCGCGGTCCCCTGACCAGGGGCCCGGCACCGCGCCGCCACCGCCTCGCCCCTCCCGACCCGACCCGACCGGGGACGGTCCCGTCAGTCCGCGTGCGCCGCCCAGAACCCCCGCACCAGCCGCACGAACGCCGCCGGGTCGGACATCGGCAGCCCGTGGTCCGCGCCCGGCACGACCGCGCACTCCCCCGCCGGCAGCGCCGCCGCGATCGCCTCGGTGTGCGCGCGCCGGATCACGTCGTGCTCGCCCGCGGCCACCAGCACCGGCACCCGCACCCGCGCGAGGGCCCGCAGCGGGATGCGCGGCTGCCGGACCATCAGGTCGGTGACCTCGGCCCGTGCCCGCGCCGCCGGGTCGACGACGCCGCGCGCCCGCTGCGCGAGCCAGGCCGCCGTGACCTCCGCACGGGCCCGGGCGGTGAGGCCGCCCGGGTCGACGTTGGCGCCGTAGACGACCAGCGACCGGACCAGGCCGGGGTGCCGCAGCGCCAGCACGAGGCCGACATTGCCCCCGTCCGAGTAGCCGACGACGTCCGCGGGGCCGGGGGCGGCGCCGCCCGCGGCCGCGAGCACCGCCGCCGCGTCGTCCGCCATCCGCACGATCGTCAGCGGCCCGGTCCCGCGCGGCGAGCGCCCGTGCCCGCGCGCGTCGGGCGACAGCACCCGGTGGTCCCGCGCCAGGTCGGCGGCGACGGGCGCCAGCGAGGCGCCGTCCTCCCCGTTCCCGTGCAGCAGCAGGACCACCGGACCCGATCCCGCGTCCGCCACGTGCAACCCGGCGTCGTCCACGTGCCCGACCGTACCGGTTAGCGTGCCGGGATCCCCGGGGTGGAGCCGCGGACGACGACCTCGCCCGCCAGCGGCACGAGCTCGGCCTCCGCCGCGGCGGGCCGCAGCGCGAGCCGGGTCACCTCCTGCCCGATGCGGGCGAGCGGCAGCCGCACGGTGGTCAGCCCGGGCAGCACGTCCTGGAGCACGTCGACCCCGTCGAAGCCGGCGAGCGCGAGGTCGTCCGGCACCCGCACCCCGGCCGCGTGCGCCGCGGCGAGCGCGCCGGCGGCCATCGCGTCGGTCACCGCGAACACCGCCTCGACGTCGTCGACCCCGGTGGCGAGCAGGCGCGACATCGCCTCGTGGCCGCCGTCGCGCGTGGTGGCCGGAGCGGACAGCACCCGCGCCGTCGGCACCGGCGCGCCGAGCCCGGCCAGCGCCGCCAGGAACCCGTCCCGCCGGTCGTCCGCCGCGGCGTTCCCCTCGGGCCCGCCGAGCACCGCGAACCGCCGGTAGCCGCGCTCGTGCAGGGCGCGGGCGAGGTCGGCGGCGCCGTCCCGGTCGGCCAGCACCACGCTGTTCACGCCGAGCGCGTGCCCGCCGACCGCGGCGACCGCGCCGCCGATGCCCCGGAACGACTCGAGCGCGGCGCGCACGGGCTCGTCCGCCGCCGCGTCGCTCGCGCGGCCGGCCGCGAGGACGACGCCGCGCGCCCGCTGCCGCTCGAGCTGCCGGACGATCTCGACCTCGCGCGCCGCGTCCCCGCCGGTCGAGGCGAGGGTCAGCGTGAGGCCGGCGAGGTCGGCGGCCTCGGCGACGCCCGCGGTGATCGCGGCGTAGTACGGGTCGGCGATGTCGGGCACGACCAGCCCGAGCGAGGTGGTACGCCCGCGGGCCATCGCCTGCGCGATGCCGTCCGGGGAGTAGCGCAGCCGCGCGGCGGCGGCCTGGACCCGCTTGCGGAGGTCCTCGCCGACCGTGCGGTTCGCGGAGCCGTTCAGGGCGCGCGAGGCCGTCGCGAGGGAGACGCCCGCCTCGCGGGCCACGTCGCTGAGCGTCACCTGTCCCGGCATGCTCGCCACGGTAGGCGTATTCCTCCAGGGGCTCCCGGGACCGGTGGGTGCAGGCACCCAGGACCCGGGCGCACGACCGGGTGAACCGCTCTCGGGCCCTGTTCGCCCTGGTCACCCGCCCGCGCACGGGCCGGCCGACCCCGGACGCACGCAGGGCCGGGTCGCACCCCTGGGGTGCGACCCGGCCCTGTCGTGGGTCGGTGCGTCAGGCGGGCAGGAGGCCCGTGCCGCCGTCACCGGACGACGCGATCGGCGGCGCCGGCGGGACGTCCGTGCCGGAGCCCGGCGTCCCGGCGGTGCGGGCACCCGCGCCGACCGGCTCCTTCGAGCGCGGCCCGCGCTCCTCGCCGCGGAACACGAACTCGCCGAGCAGGCCCTCGCCGTGCGCGTCCACGACGATCTGCTGACCCGCGTGGAGCTCGCCGAACAGGATCTTCTCGGACAGCGCGTCCTCGATCTCCCGCTGGATCGCGCGGCGCAGCGGCCGGGCGCCCAGGACCGGGTCGTAGCCCTTCTCCGAGAGCAGCTTCTTGGCCGCCTCGGTGAGCTCGATGCCCATGTCCTTGTCCCGCAGGCGGGCGTCGAGCTTGGCGATCATCAGGTCGACGATCGCGAAGATCTCCGGCTGCGAGAGCTGCGGGAACACGACCACGTCGTCGACGCGGTTGAGGAACTCCGGACGGAAGTGCGTCTTGAGCTCGTCGTTGACCTTGGACTTCATGCGCTCGTACGACGTCGACAGGTCGCCGCCGGCCTGGAAGCCGGTCTGGACGCCCTTGGCGATGTCCCGGGTGCCGAGGTTCGTGGTCATGATGATCACGGTGTTCTTGAAGTCGACCACCCGACCCTGCGAGTCGGTCAGGCGACCGTCCTCGAGGATCTGCAGCAGCGAGTTGAAGATGTCCGCGTGCGCCTTCTCGACCTCGTCGAACAGGACGACCGAGAACGGCTTCCGGCGCACCTTCTCGGTGAGCTGGCCGCCCTCGTCGTACCCGACGTAGCCGGGGGGCGAGCCGAACAGCCGCGAGACCGTGTGCTTCTCGGAGAACTCGGACATGTCCAGCTGGATCAGCGCGTCCTCGTCCCCGAACAGGAACTCGGCGAGCGCCTTCGCCAGCTCGGTCTTCCCGACGCCCGTGGGGCCGGCGAAGATGAACGAGCCACCGGGGCGCTTCGGGTCCTTCAGACCCGCACGCGTGCGGCGGATGGCCTGGGAGAGCGCCTTGATCGCCGACTCCTGGCCGACGACCCGCTTGTGCAGCTCGTCCTCCATGTGGAGCAGGCGGCTCGACTCCTCCTCGGTGAGCTTGAACACCGGGATCCCGGTGGCCAGCGCCAGCACCTCGGCGATGAGCTCCTCGTCGACCTCGGCGACCGCGTCCAGGTCGCCCGACTTCCAGGCCTTCTCCTTCTCCTGGCGCTTGAGGCCGAGCTGCTTCTCCTGGTCGCGCAGGCGCGCGGCCTTCTCGAAGTCCTGCTCGTCGATCGCGGACTCCTTGTCGCGGCGCGTGTCCGAGATCTGCTCGTCGAGCTCGCGCAGCTCCGGCGGGGCCGTCATGCGGCGGATCCGCAGGCGGGCGCCGGCCTCGTCGACCAGGTCGATCGCCTTGTCCGGCAGGAACCGGTCGTTGACGTACCGGTCGGCCAGGGTCGCGGCGGCCACCAGGGCGCCGTCGGTGATCGAGACGCGGTGGTGCGCCTCGTACCGGTCGCGCAGGCCCTTGAGGATCTCGATGGCGTGCTGCAGGTTCGGCTCGGAGACCTGGATGGGCTGGAACCGGCGCTCGAGGGCCGGGTCCTTCTCCACGTACTTGCGGTACTCGTCCAGGGTCGTCGCGCCGACGGTCTGCAGCTCGCCGCGGGCCAGCATCGGCTTGAGGATGCTCGCGGCGTCGATCGCGCCCTCGGCGGCACCCGCACCCACGAGGGTGTGGATCTCGTCGATGAACAGGATGATGTCGCCGCGGGTGCGGATCTCCTTGAGGACCTTCTTCAGGCGCTCCTCGAAGTCACCGCGGTAGCGGGAGCCGGCGACCAGGGCGCCGAGGTCCAGCGTGTAGAGCTGCTTGTCCTTCAGCGTCTCCGGCACGTCGCCCCGGACGATGTCCTGGGCCAGGCCCTCGACGACGGCCGTCTTGCCGACGCCGGGCTCGCCGATCAGCACCGGGTTGTTCTTGGTGCGGCGGGACAGCACCTGCATGACCCGCTCGATCTCCTTCTCGCGCCCGATGACCGGGTCGAGCTTGCCCTCGCGCGCGGCCTGCGTCAGGTTGCGGCCGAACTGGTCGAGGACGGCGGAGCCCGAGGGCTGGCCCTCCTGCGGGCCGCCGGCGGCCACGGGCTCCTTGCCCTGGTAGCCGGACAGCAGCTGGATGACCTGCTGGCGGACGCGGTTCAGGTCGGCGCCGAGCTTGCCGAGCACCTGGGCCGCGACGCCCTCGCCCTCGCGGATGAGGCCGAGCAGGATGTGCTCGGTCCCGATGTAGTTGTGGCCGAGCTGCAGCGCCTCGCGCAGCGACAGCTCCAGCACCTTCTTGGCACGCGGCGTGAACGGGATGTGCCCGCTCGGGGCCTGCTGGCCCTCGCCGATGATCTCCTGCACCTGGGCGCGCACCGCGTCGAGCGAGATGTTGAGCGACTCGAGCGCCTTGGCCGCGACACCCTCCCCCTCGTGGATGAGACCCAGGAGGATGTGCTCGGTGCCGATGTAGTTGTGGTTGAGCATCCGCGCCTCTTCCTGGGCGAGGACGACCACGCGACGGGCTCGGTCCGTGAATCTCTCGAACATGTGCACTCCTCACGAGCGGCGTGCTCGCCGGCGCGGTCGGGCTCTGCGGCCCGGTCTCCCACGCACGGCGAGGCGGCGTTGTTCGATGCTAACGGCGGGGGGTGCGTCGGGCGTCCCGTGTTCGCCCCTGGCGTGACGGCCACGCCCGACCGGCGTCAGTACGTGAACCGCGCCACCCGGCCGCGCAGGTCCTCGGACATGCGCGCGAGCTCGTGGATCGCGTCGCCCATCTGCCCCAGCGTCTGCGAGGACGTCGCCGTCGCCGACGCCACCCCGGTGATGTTCACCGCGATCTCGCCGGACCCCGTCGCGGCCTCCGCGACCGAGCGGGACATCTCCGTCGTCGTGGCGGTCTGCTCCTCCACCGCGCTCGCGATGGTGAGCTGGTAGTCGTTGATGCTCGCGACGATCTCGGCGATCTCGCCGATCGCCGCGACGGCGCCGGCGGTGTCGCCCTGGATGGCCTCGACCCGGCGCGCGATGTCCTCGGTCGCCTTCGCGGTCTCCTGGGCGAGCTCCTTCACCTCGCCGGCCACCACCGCGAAGCCCTTGCCGGCCTCGCCGGCGCGCGCGGCCTCGATGGTGGCGTTCAGCGCGAGCAGGTTGGTCTGCTCCGCGATCGAGGTGATCACCTTGACGACGTTCCCGATCTCCTGGGACGACGCCCCGAGGCGGGCGACCTGCTCGTTCGTGACCGTCGCCGCGTCCGTGGCCTGGCCGGCGACCTTCGCGGCGTGAGCGGCGTTCTGCGCGATCTCCCGGATCGACGCCCCCATCTCCTCGGCGCCCGCCGCCACGGTCTGCACGTTCCGGGACACCTGCTCGGCCGCCGCGGCGACCACGCCCGCCTGGGCCGAGGTCTCGTCGGACCCCGACGCGACCTGGGACGACGCCGCCGACAGCTCCTCGGCCGCGGCCGCCACCGCCTGCGAGGTCTCCACGACCCCGGCCATCGTGGCGCGCAGGCTGGTCTGCGCCGAGGCCAGCGCCGTCGCCATCTCGCCGAGCTCGTCGCGCGACCGGACGCCCGGCTCCCGGGTCAGGTCGCCGGTCGCCATCGCCTCGACGGACGCCCGCACCCGGGACGCCGCGCGGGCCATGCTGCCGGACACCCGCAGCCCCGCGAGCAGCGCCGCGACCACGCCCGCGACGAGCAGCACCGCGGTGACGACGCGGCCGGTCGCCGCGGCCGACGCGGCGTCCTCGGTCGCCTGCACGGTGCGGTCGCCCAGCGAGCCGAGCAGCTCCGTGGTCGCGTCGCCGATCGCGTAGTAGACGTCGTAGCCGTCGCCGGTCACGAGCGCGTCGCCCGCGTCCAGCGCCTCGGGGGTGCCCTCCTGGTACGCGGCGACCACCTGGTCGTCGACCGCGAAGAAGTCCTCCCAGAGCGTGGCGACCCGCTCGAAGGTCGCCGCCTCGTCGGCCGTCAGCCCGTCGGTGTCGACGGCGTCGAGCGCCGCCCGGAGCCGCTGCACCGAGTCGAGGTAGCCCGCGCGGTTCGGGCTGTCCGCCGCGACCGCCTCCGGGCCGCCGATCCGGCGGGTGTCCCACGCGTACGCCACCTGCCAGCCCGACACGTCGGCGTTCATCGTCCGGACCTCGCCGACCTCGGTCGACACCTCCTGGAGCCCGGCCAGCCGCTCGTTCGCCGCCGAGACCCGGCCCAGGAACACCTGCGACCCGACCCCGGCCACCACGGCCGTCGCCACGCCGATCGCCGCGACCCCCAGGACCTTCGCCCGGAGCCCGCTCCACCGGTTCCGCCCGTCCGCCACCGCACCCATCCGCCGACCTCCGATCGCCCGCCCTGCCGACGTCCGGATCGGCCCGGGCGGCAGCGCCCTGAGCGGATCGGCCGGGCGAACGCTCGAGGTGTGCCTCACAGGCGACGGGCCGGGCACGCCGCGGAGGCGTGCCCGGCCCGTCGCCGGAGCGGGGTGCTCAGAACCCGAGGCTGCTCATGTCGGTGAGCTGGTCCGCGGCCGGCGCCGTGATCTCGACCGGCTCGCCCCAGCCCGAGAAGGTGACGTCCGTGCTGACGCCCGCGACCTCGGTGGTCACGCGGCGCATCTGGTCGTCGGCGTCGATCCAGTAGCTGTAGGTCAGCTCGGGCGGCAGGGACGTGCCCGCGGCGGCGAGCTCCTCGGCGACGGCCGGGTCGGACAGCGCGGCCGAGTCGATGACCACGGCGTACTCCTGCGCGAGGGCGCCGCCCACCTCCTGCGGCTCGCCGACCTTCTCGAACGACTTCACCGCATCGCCGAGACCGGCGAGCGTGCCGGTCGGGTCGAACTGGCCCTCCATGCCGGCGAACGACTGCGAGAGCGGGTTGCTGGTGTCGGCCGGGTCGATCTGCAGGTACTTGTCGCCCGTGAGCTCCGGCATCTGCATGTAGACGACGCCGCCGACCATCGTGAAGTCGATGGTGCCGGCGCCCGGGACCTCCATCGTCATCGCCAGGTCCTGCGCGCCGTCGGTGTAGCGGATGACGCCCGAGGCGGTCTGCGTGACGCCGGAGCCCGTGGTGGTCATGTCCATGGTGACGGTGCCGGCGGCCTGGGCCGCGGCGGTCACGCGCTCGACGAAGTCGTCCTTCGTGAGGTCGAAGTCGGACCCGGTCTCGGCGACCTCCTCGGCCGGGGCGGACGCCTCGGCGCCGGCGGCGGGCTTGTCGGCCTTCTCGCCCGCGTCGGAGGAACAGGCGGACAGGCCCAGGACGGCGACGGCCGTCAGGGACAGGGCGGCGATGCCGCGCGTGACGCGCATAGCGGGACTCCTCGATCGTGGGGAGCCGGCCGTCGACGGCGCGGCACGCGTGCGCGACGTCGCCGCGCCCCCTGCGCGCCGGCCGCGCGGCGCGGCTCGGTGCCCGACGACCGTATCCGGTGCGGCCGGTCCCCGTGACCCGGCTGTGCGCGGGCTGGGTGCCGCGTCACCCGGACGGAGGACCCCGGCGCGGCTGCGAGACTGGGCGCATGCCCGCCGCGACGACCACCGAGCCCGTCCTCGACCCGCCCGCCCTGCCCGACGTCGACGAGGTGCGCCTCGTCGTGTCCGACATGGACGGCTCGCTCCTCGACGGGCACGGCCGGGTGCCGGACACGTTCTGGCCGGTGCTGGACGAGCTCGAGCGGCGCGGGATCGCGTTCGCCCCGGCCAGCGGGCGGCAGTACGCGAACCTCCGGGAGCTGTTCGGCGCGCGCGGCGACGACCTCGTGTTCATCGCCGAGAACGGCTCCTACGTCGTGCAGCACGAGCAGGCGCTGTCGACGGACCCGCTGCCCGCCGAGGCCGTGCCGGAGGTCGTCGACCGGGTGCGCGCCCTGGCCGGGCGGGGCGCCGACGTCGGCCTGGTGCTGTGCGGGCAGCGCGCCGCGTACATCGAGCGGGTGGGCGACGCGTTCGCCGAGCACGCGGGCCGGCACTACGCGCGCCTGGTCGAGGTCCCCGACGTCACGGCGGTGGACGACGTGGTGCTGAAGGTCGCCGTCTTCGACTTCGGGTCCGTCGAGGAGGTCACCGCGCCCGCGTTCGACGACCTCGCCGGCCGGCTGCGCGTCGTGGTGTCGGGGCAGCACTGGATCGACGTGATGAGCCCCGCGGCGGACAAGGGCCACGCCCTGCGCCGGGTGCAGGACCGGCTCGGCGTCACGCCGGAGCAGACGATGGCGTTCGGCGACTACCTCAACGACGCCGGGCTGCTCGACGGCGCCCGCTGGTCGTGCGCGATGGACAACGCGCACCCGGACGTCCGGGCGCGGGCCCGGTACGTCGTGCCGGCGAACACCCGCAACGGGGTGACGCGGACGCTGGCCGCGGCGCTCGGGATGACGCCCGCGGGCTGAGGTCCGCCGCCCGCGGTCACCAGCCGTGCAGGACCGGTGCCTCGCCGGGGTACGTCTCGAACACCGCGCGCTCGTCGGGCGCGAACGGCCGCGGCTGGTGCGTCCCGCGGTCGAGCTGCACCATCCGGGACCGGGCGCGCAGGTAGACGACCGGATCGGCGCCGTCCCGGCCCGCCACGTCCAGCACCTCGTACCCGAAGTCGACCGACGACCGGCCGGTGCGCGGCACCCACACGTCCACGGCGATGGGCTCGGGCCGGAACGGCAGCGGCGCCAGGTACTCGATCTCGTGCTTCACGACGACCAGCAGCGAGTCGGTGGGCCGGCCCGCCGGGTCGACGCCCATCGACGGGAAGAGGGCGAACCGGGCGTCGTCGAGGAACCGGAGGTAGGCGGCGTTGTTGACGTGCGCGAACAGGTCGACGTCCGACCACCGCACCTGCATCGTCACGCGTCCGCGCCGGCCGGGGGTGGAGGCGGTGTCGGTCACCGCCCCAGGGTAGGTCGGCGGGGGCCGGTCAGCCGTCGGCCGCCGCGCGGAGCGCCGCCACGTCGAGCCTCTGCATCGCGAGCATCGCCTGCATCGCCCGCTGGGCGCGCGCGGGGTCCGGGTCGCCCAGGAGCTCGCCGAGCACGCGCGGCACGATCTGCCAGGACAGGCCGTACGGATCCTTGAGCCACCCGCACTGCGACGGCTCGCCGCCGCCCGCGATCAGCCCGTCCCACAGCCGGTCGACCTCGTCCTGGGTGTCGACCGACACGAAGAACGAGAACGCCTCGGTGAACCGGAACTGCGGGCCCGCGTTCAGCGCCTCGACCGGCAGGCCGTCGAGCTCGAACGACACGGACATCACCGTCCCCGCCAGGCCGTCGGGCGCGCCGTCGGGGTACCGGCGGGTCGACGTCACCGACGAGTTCGGGATCAGCGACGTGTAGAGCGCGGCGGCCTGCTCGGCCTGGGTGTCGAACCACAGGAACGGGTGCACGCTGGTCAGCACGGGAGGCCTCCTCGACTCGGGTGCCCTCAGTGTGCGCCCACGCGCGCCGCCGCGTCGTCGCCACGCGCGAGCGAGCGCGCGGTGGCCGCCACCGGCGCCACCAGGACGGCGGGCAGCAGGAACCCGAGCGCCAGCCCCGGCCCGTCGGCGAGCAGCCCGACCGCGACCGCGCCGAGCACCGCGCCGGCGTAGTTGAACAGGTTCACGCGCGCCACCACCTCGTCCGTGCGGGCAGGGTCGAGGTCGCCGGCCGCCGAGAACGCGAGCGGGACCAGCACGCCGACGGCGACCCCCACGACCGCGAACCCGGCGACCGCGACGCCGACGGCCGGCACCAGGGCGACCAGGAGCAGCCCCGCCGTCCCGGCCGCCGCGCCGGTCACCACGAGCGCGGCGCGGCCGAGCCGGGCGACGAGGCGGTCCCCGGCGAGCCGGGTCACGAGGACCGCCGCCTGGTAGGCGGCGTAGCCGAGCGGGGCGGCGGCCGCCGACGCGAGCAGGACGTCGTGCAGGTAGACGGCGCTCCAGGTGCTGACGGCCGAGTCGGCGACGAACGCCGCCAGGACGACGGCGCCGAGCACCCAGATGCCCCGGGTGGGCAGGGGCCCACGGGGGGCCGCGGGCGCGGCCGGCGTCGCGCCGCCCGCGAGCGCCAGGTCGACCGGCACCAGCCGCGACCGCCCGAGCAGCGCCGCCCCGGCGAGCACCGCGGCGGCCGCGACCAGGGCGCCGGCCGCGCCCGGGACTCCCGCCGCTCCGACCAGGGCGGACATCGCGAGGGCGCCCACGACCGCCGCCGCGGTGTAGCAGGCGAAGAACCCGGACATCACCGGCCGCCCGTACCGCCGCTGGACCAGCACGCCCTGGATCCCCGCCGCGGCGTCCACCGTCCCGAGCCCGAGCCCGTACAGCGCGAACCCGGCCACGAACGGCACCGCCGGCGTCGACACCGCCACCACCGGCAGCGCGACGGCCTGCGCCGCGAGGCCCGCGAGCAGCGCCGCCCGGCTGCCGTGCCGCGTGGCCAGCCGCTCGGCGGCGATCGACCCGGCCGCGGCCGCCACGCACACCAGCAGGACCACCAGCGAGACCGCGGTGTCGTCGATGCCCTGCCGCTCCTTGAACGCCGGCAGCGCGGTGACCACCGTCGCGTAGCCGAAGCCCTGCGCGGCGTACGCCGCCCCGACCGCGACCCGCGCCGTGCGCGCGCCCGTCCCCGTGCCGTCCATCGCCCCGCCCGTCGTCGTCCGTCGTCGTCGCCGGCGGCGCGCCCTCGGGCCGTCTGGTGGTGGTGCCGGTGGTGCTGGGTGGTGCCGTGGTGCTGGGTGGTGCCTGGTGCGGGTGGTGCCCTGGTGCGGGCGGTGCCGTCGTGCCTAGCCGAGCTCGGGGTGCCGCGCCCGGACGACGCCGAACGCCTCGTGGGCGACCTCGACGGTCCGCGCGATGTCCGCGCCGGTCAGGGCCGCGTTGATGAAGTGGTTGTGGTGCGAGGTGAGGAAGACGCCGCGCCGCACGCACTCGGCGACCCACTCCTGGTGCAGCATCAGCGAGTCGTCGTCGGCGACCCGCAGGTAGAACAGCGCCGGCGCCCCGGAGGCCACGAGCGTCATCCCGTGGTCGGCCGCGGCGGCGACCAGCCCCGTGGTGAGCTCGGTGCCCAGCCGGTCGAACAGCGCGGGCGCGTCCAGCTCGCGCAGCTTGGTGAGCGTGGCGATGCCCGCGGCGAACGGCACGGCGCTCATCCAGTACGAGCCCGTGTACGTCAGGCTGCTCACCACGTCCTTGAGCGAGTCGCGGCCGCACAGCGCCGACACGTTGTAGCCGTTGGCGAGCGCCTTGCAGAAGCAGATGAGGTCGGCCCGGAACCCGAAGTGGTGGTCCGACCCGGCCAGGTCCAGCCGGAACCCCGCGCGGACGTCGTCGACGATCAGCACCACGCCGTGCTCGTCGCACAGCCGGCGGACCCCCGCCCAGAACCCCGGGCTCGGCAGCCGGTTGTCGGCGAAGTTGCCGTGCAGGTACGGCTGCGCGATCAGGCCCGCGACCTCGCCGCGGTGCTCGGACAGCAGCCGCTCGAGCGCGGCGAGGTCGTCCCACGGCGCGTACACGGCGTGCGCGACGTCCTCCTCGAGCACCCCGGGGTGGTCGAGCTTCTGCGTCCAGGGCGCGACCCCGTGGTAGAAGCCCTCGAAGAACACGATCTTCTTGCGCCGGGTGGCCGCGCGGGCCGTCATCACCGCGAGCGTCGTGGTGTCGCCGCCGTTCTTGGCGAAGAACGCCCAGTCGGCGCTCGCGACCGTGTCCACCAGGAGCTCGGCGAAGTCGACCATCACCGTCGACGGGATGGTGACGACGTCCTCCAGGCGCGCCTGCGCGTCGGCGGCGGCGCGCACGTCGGGGTCGCCGTAGCCGAGCACGTTGGGGCCGTAGCCGCACATGTAGTCGATGTACTCGTTGCCGTCGACGTCCCAGAACCGGGTGCCCTCCGCGCGCTGCGAGAACAGCGGGTAGGCGGACGTCGGGACGTAGCAGCCCTCCGCGGGCCCCTGGTGGCCGTAGATCCCGGACGGGACGACCCGCAGGGCGCGCTCGAACGCCTCCCGGCTGCGGGCGTAGGTGTACGGGGTGGTCGGGGTCCGCGGTGCGGTGGTGGTCATGGTCACTCCCCCAGGTACTGGCCGACGCGGTCGAGGATGCGGTTGACGTTGTCGACCATCGAGATGGTGCCGCGCATGGCCATCCGGCCGTCGCCGATGCAGGCGAGCGCGCTGACCCGGCCGGCGAGCAGGGCCCCGGCCACCTCGAGGTCGGCGAACGTGAGGGCCGCCCGGGGCCGCGGCGACGGCTCGGCCAGGAAGGTCAGGCGGTGGTCGCGCGCCCGCAGGGTCCAGGCGAGCACGCCGTCGACCTCGAGCGCGACGTCCCCGTCGACGACGTGCGCGGCGCTGAACCGGCCGGCGCGGTCCTCGTTCCCGAGCTGGGCGGCCGCGGCCGCGGCGACGTGCAGCGCGAGCGCCGTGCTCGTGGCGCGGAACGCCGGGTCGGCGAGGTCCTCGTCGGAGGGCCGCAGGTACCGGGCGAGCAGCGCGGTGAGCGGCGCGAGCACCCGGAGCAGGAACCCCGCGCGGTGCAGGCCGGTGACCGGGACGGGCTGCGCCGTCCCGTCGACGACCCGGTTGAACGCGGCCGGGGAGGCGAACGGCAGCACGACGGTGGCGACCGAGCGGTCCGGCACGACGCGCACCGCCCCGTCGCGGAACGCGAGCACGCCGCGCGGGCCGCCGCGGACGACGAACGCGACGGTCACCGGCCGCGGGTTGGCGGCGAGCAGCTCGCGGGCCTCCGGGACGCGGCGCACCAGCTCGGGCAGGGTGCCGAGCACGGCGTACAGGTTCACGTACGCCGCGGCACGCGGATCGGTGTCAGTGAGCACGGGCGTCCTCCTCGGTCCCCGCCGCGGTCCCGGTCCCCGCGGCGGCGCCGACGGGCGTCGGCTCGCCCGGCACCGGCTCCGCGAGCGCCGCCAGCGCACCGGCCGCGAACCGGGCGGTCTCCCGGGCGGCGTCGGTGTCCCGGTCCGCGAGCCAGACGGTCGTCAGGCCCTCGGTCGCCATGACCAGCGCCCGCGCCGCCCGGTCGAGCGGCACCGTCCACCGGCTCCGCGCCGCGAGCGCGGCGGCCGCCAGGGTGGCCCGGGCCGACTCCTGGTAGACGGCGTACTGCGCGACGAGCGCCGCGCGCTGCCCCGGGGTCCGCATGGCGTACAGCGCGAGCTCGAACAGCGCCTGCTCCCGCTCCGGGCGCTCGACCAGCAGGTCGACGTACCGCTGCAGCCCCTCGGCGACGACGTCCTCGAGCCGCGGGGGCGTCGCGGCCCCGGCGTGCAGCCCCGCCGCGAGCGGCAGCAGCCCCACCTCCGCCGCGCGGCGCTCCTGCGCGGTGACCTCGGCGATCACCGCCTCCAGCAGGTGGTCCCGCGACGGGAACGCGTAGTGCAGGCTCGCCAGCGACATCCCGGCCTCCGCCACGATCGCGCGCGTGGTGGCGGCGGCGACCCCGTCCCGCGCGATCACCCGCACCGCCGCGTCGACCAGCTCGCGCCGCCGCTGCTCGACCGCCATCCGGCGCACGTCACTCGCCCCCGGTCAGGCGGCCGGCGACGCCGAGCACGAGGCGGCGCGGCAGCGCGCCCGCGAGGGCCGCGGTCACGCGGTTCCGCAGGCCCGCGACCACCGACGGCGGCGGGTCCCGGCGGTCGAGGGCGCGGAACGCGACGTCCACGATCTGCGGGACCGGCAGGACCTGGCCGACGCGGAACCGGTCCGACCCCGCGACCGCGAAGAACTCCGTCTCGGCGGGTCCGGGCGCGAGGGCCAGCACGCGCAGCCGCGAGCCGCGGTGCTCCTGCCAGACCGCCTCGGTCAGCGAGCGCACGTACGCCTTGGTCGCCGCGTACACCGCGAGCGACGGACCCGGCTGGTAGGCGGCCGTGCTCGCGACGTTGACCAGGATCCCGCGGCGCGACGCCAGCAGGTCCGGCAGCAGCAGCCGGGACAGCAGCGTGAGGGCCGTGACGTTGACCTGGACCTCGTCCGCCACCCGCTCCGGGTCCGCGGCGTGGAACGGCCCGTAGGTGCCGAACCCGGCGGCGTTGACCAGCGCGTCGACCAGCAGCCCCCGCCCCGCGAGCGCGGCGGCGAGCGCGGCCGGCGCCCCCGGGTCGGTCAGGTCCGCGGTCAGCACGGTCGAGCGCGCGCCGTGCTCGGCCTCGAGCCCGGCGGCCACCTCGGCCAGCCGGTCGGCGCGGCGGGCCACGAGGACCAGGTCGTAGCCCCGGGCGGCGAACCGCCGCGCGAACTCGGCGCCGATCCCGGAGGAGGCGCCGGTGACGACGGCCACGGGGCGCACGGGCTGGTCGATGGTGGTGCTCCTCGTCGCCGGGCTCGCTGTGGGTCGGTCGACCCAGTCGGTACTGTCGCAGCCCGCCGCCGGCGGCGCCACGGTGCCGCGCAAGAGTTCACACGGCCGAAACGCGCGGTGTCAGCGGGACGTGAGCGCCGTGTGAGCGTCGCGGCGGAGGGTGGTCCGCGTCAACCAGGGAGGACCACCACCATGACCACATCCACGGGCGGCAGCACGTGGGCCGTCGAGGCCCGCGGGCTCGTCAAGACCTTCGGCGACAACCGCGCGGTCGACGGCATCGACCTGCAGATCCGGACCGGGGCCGTGTACGGCTTCCTCGGCCCGAACGGCGCCGGCAAGACCACCACCATCCGCATGCTCGCGACGCTGCTGCGCCCGGACGCCGGCACGGCCACCGTGTTCGGCCGGGACGTCGCCCGCGAGGCGCAGGCCGTGCGCTCGCTGATCGGCGTCACCGGCCAGTACGCCTCGGTCGACGAGAGCCTGTCCGCGACCGAGAACCTCGTGCTGTTCGCGCGGCTGCTCGGCCTGTCCCGCGCGGACGCCCGCCGCACGTCCGCGGCGCTGCTCGACGAGTTCGGGCTGGCCGAGGCCGCCGCGCGCCCGCTGAAGAACTTCTCCGGCGGCATGCGCCGGCGCCTCGACCTGGCCGCCTCGCTCATCGCGCAGCCGCCGCTGATCTTCCTGGACGAGCCGACCACCGGCCTCGACCCGCGCACCCGCCTGCAGATGTGGGACACCGTGCGCCGCCTCGTCGCCGGCGGGTCCACCGTCCTGCTCACCACCCAGTACCTCGACGAGGCCGACCAGCTGGCCGACCGGATCGCCGTCATCGACCGCGGGCAGCTCGTGGCCGAGGGCACCGGCGCGGAGCTCAAGGCGTCCGTCGGCACCTCGCGGCTGCAGATCGGCCTGGCCGAGCCGGCCGACGAGCCCGAGGCGCTGCGGATCGCCCGCTCCGTGCTCGGCGTCGAGCCGACCCGCGCGCCCGACGGCCGGCTCTCCGCGCCGGTCCCCACCGCCGACTCCGCCGGCGACCTGCTGGTCGCCCTGCGCTCCGCCGGCATCCCGCTGCACGACATCGCCGTGCAGGAGCCCACGCTCGACGAGGTGTTCCTGACGCTGACCGGGCACGCCTCCGCGGCGCCCGCGCCGGCCGAGGACGCCGCCGACCGCGACCTCGAGGAGGCCCGCGCATGACCACGCTCACCCCGACCCGACCGGCGCGCCCGGTCGTCGACCCGCAGGCCCTGGCCCGCGCGGCCAGCAACCGCGTCACCCTCGGCGCGACCGTCCGGCAGTCGTTCTCGATGGGCTGGCGCGGGCTGCTCAAGGTCCGCCGGACCCCCGAGCAGCTGTTCGACGTGACCCTGCAGCCGATCCTGTTCACGCTGATGTTCACGTACATCTTCGGCGGGGCGATCGCCGGCGACGTGCAGTCCTACCTGCCGTTCTTCATCCCCGGCATCCTGGTGCAGACGGTCATCACGACGTCCGTCGTCACCGGCGTGCAGCTCCGCGAGGACATGGACAAGGGCGTCTTCGACCGGTTCCGGTCGCTGCCGATCGCCCGGATCGCCCCGCTGGCCGGCGCGCTGCTCGCCGACACCATCCGCTACCTCATCGCCACCACGCTGACGATGGTGATGGGCCTGATCATGGGCTGGCGGCCGGACGGCGGCGCCGTCGGCGTGGTCACGGCGGGGCTGCTGGTGATCGTCAGCGCCTGGGCGCTGTCCTGGATCTTCGCGTTCTTCGGCGTGATCGCCCGGTCCGCGTCGTCGGTGCAGGGCATCTCGATGATCGTGCTGTTCCCGCTGACCTTCGCGTCCAACGCGTTCGTCCCCGCGGACACCCTGCCCGGGTGGCTGAGGTCGTTCGTCGACGTGAACCCGGTGTCGCACCTGGTGACGGCCGCGCGGGACCTGACGGTCGGCAACGGGATCACGGCGGACGCGGGCTGGGCGCTGCTCGGGGCCGCGGTCGTGGTGGCGGTGTTCGCGCCGCTGACCGTGCGGGCGTACATGCGCCGCGCCTGACCGGCGCCGGGCCGCGGCGTCGGGCGACGGCGGGGGGTGAGGACGGGCCGGGTCTAGGCCGCCCCCACCCCCGCCGCGCGCAGCAGCGCGAGGGCGCGGAGCACGTCGTCCCCGTGCCCCAGCGCCGCGGCCCCGGCCCGCGCGCGCGCCACAGCGGCCTCGCCGTACCGGGCGGCCGCGAGCGCCAGGTGCGGCGCCAGCACCCCGCACGGGAAGTCCTGCCGGGCGCCGATGCGCTCGGCCAGCGCCAGCAGCTCCAGGCCGCCCGGGTCCTCGGGCGCCACGGCGACCCGCCACGACCCGACCCCGGTCAGCAGCGTGCCGAGCACCGGCCGGTCGGTGAACCCCGCCCGGCCGGTGAGGTCGTCCTCGCGGATCGCGCGCACGGCCTCGCGGATCGCCGGCTCGTCCGCCCGGCCCTCCAGCACGTGCGCCGCGAGCGCCGCCCCGACCGCGACCAGCACCCACGGACCGGAGCTCCCCCGCGACGCGGCGCGCGCCAGCAGCGCCCGGTACCGGGCCAGCCCGCGGTCCACCTCGCCGCGCCCGCGCTCGGCCTCCGCGAGCCCGAGGCCGGACATCACCTCCGCGTCGCGCACGTCGGTGGTCGCGCGGGCGACGTCCTCGAAGACCCGCTCCGCCTCGTCCCACTCGCCCAGGCTCAGCAGGGTCACGCCGTAGACCTGCTCCAGGCTGTCCTCGAACGCCTGGACCATCAGGTCGCGGTGGGTGATCTGCGGGGCCGCGAGGGCCGTGCGCGCCGCGGTCAGCCAGTCCATCGCCTCCCGGGGCCGCAGGCTCTGGCTGTACGCGCCTGCGAGCGACACCGCGGCCATGACCGCGGTCCACGGGTCGTCCGTGCCGACGGCGAGGTGGTACGCCTCCTCGGCGTACCCGATGGAGGCCCCGAGGTCCGCGTCGTTCTCCGCGAGCGACCATGACGCCAGCAGCGCGAGCCGCCGGCTCGGCAGGTCGGTCGACGCCCGCGCCGCGGCCAGCAGCCGGACCAGCGCCGCGGGGTCCGCGAACCGGTCGACGGCGTCGGCCAGCAGGCGCGCGACCGGGCGCAGGCCGCCCGCCGCCGCGG
>NZ_JBYTEP010000006.1:0-130976 GCF_058792015.1 Cellulomonas sp. EB106-03-03-XG116 | reverse complement strand
CCGGCCGAGAGGGCGCGCCCGGCCGGGCCGGGCCCGCACCGGGTGTGACCTGCGAGACGAGCCCACCGGTCGTCAGCACCCTCGTCGCCGCAGGAGAATGGCGGGCGACAAGGACGCCGCGGGACGCGAAGCCGTCCCGGCGGCGGTCGGGCGAGGAGAGGTGGAGCGATGCGGATCGGCCTGGTGGGTCTGGGCAGGATGGGCGCGAACATGCGCGACCGGATGCGGAACGCGGGGATCGAGGTCACCGGGTACGACCGGAACCCCGAGGTCTCCGACGTCGCGTCGCTGGCCGAGCTCGTCGAGGCGCTGCCCGCCGGCGAGCGCGTCGTGTGGGTCATGGTGCCCGCGGGCGCCGTCACGCACTCCGTGATCGAGGAGCTCGGCGGCCTGCTGGCCGAGGGCGACCTGGTCATCGACGGCGGCAACTCGTACTTCGGCGACGACAAGGGCCACGCCGAGCAGCTCGGCGCCAAGGGCATCCACTTCGTCGACGTCGGCGTGTCCGGCGGCGTCTGGGGCCTGGCGAACGGCTACGGCCTCATGGTCGGCGGCGACGCCGCGCAGGTCGAGCGCGTCATGCCGGTGTTCGACGCGCTGCGCCCGGAGGGCCCCCGCGAGGAGGGCTTCGTGCACGCCGGCGCGGTCGGCGCGGGTCACTACGCCAAGATGGTGCACAACGGCATCGAGTACGGCCTCATGCAGGCGTACGCCGAGGGCTACGAGCTGCTGGCCGCCAAGGACATCGTCACCGACGTCGCCGGCACCATGAAGGCCTGGCAGCGCGGCACGGTCGTCCGCTCCTGGCTGCTGGAGCTCCTGGTCAAGGCGCTCGAGGAGGACCAGCAGTTCGAGGCGATCGACGACTGGGTCGCCGACTCGGGCGAGGGCCGGTGGACCGTGGACGAGGCGATCGAGGCCGCCGTGCCGCTGCCGGTCATCACGGCCGCGCTGTTCGCCCGGTTCCAGTCCCGCCAGGAGCAGTCCCCCGCGATGAAGGCGGTCGCGGCGCTGCGCCAGCAGTTCGGCGGGCACGCGGTGAAGGCCGCGGGCGCCCCCATCTCCGGCGACGCCCCGTCCGGCGTGCGCTCGGAGGGCTGACGCCCCGCCGATGTACGTCTCGCACCTGTCCCTGACGGACTTCCGGTCGTACCACCAGGTCGATCTCACCTTCGAGCCCGGGATCACCGCGCTCGTCGGGCCGAACGGGCAGGGCAAGACCAACCTCGTCGAGGCGATCGGCTACGTCTCGACGTTCAGCAGCCACCGCGTGCCGACCGACGCCCCGCTCGTGCGAGCCGGGGCGTCGGCGGCCGTGGTGCGCTCGCGCATCGTGCGCGCGCAGGACGACGGATCCGAGCGCGCGCTGGTCATCGAGGCGCAGCTCGGCTCCGGCCGGTCGAACCGCGTGAAGCTCAACGGCGCCCCGTCCCGGGCCCGCGACGTGGTGGGCGCGCTGCGCTCGGTGCTGTTCGCGCCCGAGGACCTGGCGCTCGTCAAGGGCGACCCGGACGGGCGCCGGCGGTTCGTCGACGAGCTGGCGGTGCAGGTGACGCCCCGGCTCGCGGGCGTGTTCTCCGAGTACGACCGGGTCGTGAAGCAGCGCACCGCCCTGCTCAAGTCCGCAGCCGGTTTCCGGGGGTCCCGGTCGAACCTCGACCTGAGCACGCTCGACGTCTGGGATGCCAAGCTCGCGGAGCTCGGGGCGCACGTCATCGTCGCCCGGCAGGCCGTGGTCGCCGCGCTCGACCCCTACGTCGGCGACGCGTACGAGCGGGTGAGCGACGGCCAGGGCGCGGCGCAGGTCGGCTACCGGTCCTCGCTCGCCGCGGCCCTGGCGGGCGCGGACGCCGAGCGTGACACGCTGCCGCCCGCCGCCGGGCCGGCCCAGCCCGGTGCCGACTCCGCCACCCCCGCCCGCGCCGTCGAGGCGCAGATGCTCGAGGCGCTCGCGCGGGTCCGGCCCAAGGAGCTCGAGCGCGGCGTGTGCCTGGTCGGCCCGCACCGCGACGACCTGGTGCTCACGCTCGGCGACCTGCCCGCGAAGGGGTACGCGAGCCACGGCGAGTCCTGGTCCGTCGCGCTCGCGCTGCGGCTCGCCTCCTACGAGCTGCTCACGAACGGCCCGCAGGCGGGCACCACCGAGGACGCCGCGCAGCTGTGGGTCGCGGACTCCGGGCCCGACGGCGAGCCGGTGCTCATGCTGGACGACGTGTTCGCCGAGCTCGACGCGAAGCGGCGCGAGCGGCTGGCCGAGATGGTGGCCGGCGCGCGGCAGGTGTTCGTCACGGCGGCGGTCCCGGGCGACGTGCCCGAGCGGCTGGCCGGCTCGCGCTACGACGTGCTGGCGTCGGAGGTCGCCCGTGTCGCCTGACGACGTGACCTCCCCCGGGGGCGCCGCCGAGGGCGCGACCCCGGGCCGGCCCGCGGTCGGCGACGCCGACGACGCCCCGTCGTTCGACCCGGCCGTCCCCGTGTCCGAGCAGCTCGACGTCACGCCGGCCGCGCAGATGGCCCGGCTGTCCCTGGCGCGGTTCCGGTCGGTCGCCCGGTCGAAGGGCTACCGCCCGGGCCAGGCGCCCCGCGCGCGGTCGCCGCTCTCCCCCGCCGAGCTCGGCGGCGCCGGCGTGCACCCCCGCGACCCCCTGACCGTGTCCGCGACGATGGCCTCGCTGTTCCGGGACCGCGGCTGGGTGCAGGAGGTGTCGGTCGGCGGGGTCGTCGGCCGGTGGCGCGAGGTCGTCGGGGACCAGATCGCCGACCACTGCACGCCGGAGACCTTCACCGAGGGGGTGCTGGTGGTCCGGACCGACTCCTCGGCGTGGGCGCAGCAGCTCAAGATGCTGGCGCCGCAGCTCGTGCGGCGGATGGCCGAGGACGTGGGCGAGGGCGTCGTGAAGGACGTCCGGGTGCTCGGTCCGCAGGGCCCGGGGTTCGGCAAGGGCCGCCGCTCCGTCAAGGGCCGCGGGCCCCGGGACACCTGGGGCTGACGGGACGGCGCCCGTCCCCCACGACGACGCGGCGGAGCGCGTCCACAGGCAGGGCGGTTCGCAGGGGTTTCCGGCGCGGGGCCGGGTACACTGGGAATCGACATCTCTGGCGCGTCTGCGCCGGTCCAGGACGCACGATCTCCGTCGTCGTGGAGTGATCCGCCCTCCCGCGCGGAGGACGGCCGCCTCCGCCGCGTGTGAGAACTGAGGAGCACCACCGCCCGTGGCTGACCAGAGCCCCTCCACCGGACCTTCCTCCGCCGCACCCGGGGGGACGGTGAACGGGACTCCCGCCTACGACGCGTCCGCGATCACCGTCCTCGAGGGCCTCGAGGCCGTCCGCAAGCGTCCCGGCATGTACATCGGCTCCACCGGCGAGCGCGGCCTGCACCACCTCGTGTACGAGGTCGTCGACAACTCCGTGGACGAGGCCCTCGCCGGCTACTGCGACCACATCGAGGTCACGCTGCTGGCCGACGGCGGCGTCCGCGTCGTCGACAACGGCCGCGGCATCCCGGTCGCGATCCACCCCACCGAGGGCCGGCCCACCGTCGAGGTCGTCATGACGATCCTGCACGCGGGCGGCAAGTTCGGCGGCGGCGGCTACGCCGTGTCCGGCGGCCTGCACGGCGTCGGCATCTCCGTGGTGAACGCGCTCTCCACGAAGGTGCAGACCGTCGTCAAGCGCGACGGGTTCACCTGGGAGCAGGACTTCGCGGACGGCGGCAAGCCGAACGGCGAGCTCCGCAAGGGCGAGGCCACCGAGGAGACCGGCACCTCGCAGACGTTCTGGGCCGACCCCAGCATCTTCGAGACCGTCGAGTTCGACTTCGAGACGCTGCGCTCCCGGTTCCAGCAGATGGCGTTCCTCAACAAGGGCCTGCAGATCTCGCTGACCGACGAGCGCCCGCAGCACGGTGACACCGAGGACGAGGTCGCCGGCGACGACACCCCCGCCACGGACGCGCACGCGGCCCGCACCGTCACCTACAAGTACGACGGCGGCCTCGTCGACTACGTGAAGCACCTGAACTCGGCCAAGAAGGTCGACCTCGTGCACCCCGACGTCATCGACTTCGAGGCCGAGGACACCGAGCGCAAGATCTCGGTCGAGGTCGCGATGCAGTGGACCAGCGCCTACTCGGAGTCGGTGCACACCTACGCGAACACCATCTCCACCACCGAGGGCGGCACGCACGAGGAGGGCTTCCGCGCGGCGATGACCTCCCTGGTCAACCGGTACGCGCGCGACAAGGGCATCCTCAAGGAGAAGGACGACAACCTCACGGGCGACGACATCCGCGAGGGCCTCACCGCCGTCGTGTCGATCAAGCTCGGCGAGCCGCAGTTCGAGGGCCAGACCAAGACCAAGCTGGGCAACACCGAGGCCAAGACCTTCGTGCAGCGCGTGGTCAACGAGCAGTTCGGCGACTGGCTCGACTCGCACCCGAACGAGGCCAGGGACGTCATCCGTAAGGCCATCCAGGCGTCCCAGGCGCGGCTCGCGGCCCGCAAGGCCCGCGAGGCCACCCGCCGCAAGGGCCTGCTCGAGTCCAACTCGATGCCCGGCAAGCTCAAGGACTGCCAGTCCAACAACCCGGCCGAGTGCGAGATCTTCATCGTCGAGGGCGACTCCGCCGGCGGCTCGGCCGTCCGCGGCCGGAACCCGCAGACCCAGGCGATCCTCCCGCTGCGCGGCAAGATCCTCAACGTCGAGCGGGCGCGCCTCGACCGCGCGCTCGGCAACGCCGAGGTCCAGGCGCTGATCACCGCGTTCGGCACCGGCATCGGCGAGGACTTCGACCTGTCCAAGCTGCGGTACCACAAGATCGTGCTCATGGCCGACGCCGACGTCGACGGCCAGCACATCCGGACGCTCCTGCTCACGCTGCTCTACCGGTACATGCCGGAGCTCATCCTCAAGGGCCACGTCTACATGGCGCAGCCCCCGCTGTTCCGCATCAAGTGGTCGAACGCGCCGCACGACTACGTGTACTCCGACCGCGAGCGGGACGCCGTGCTGGCCGACGGCCAGGCCAACGGCAAGCGGATCCCGAAGGACAACGGCATCCAGCGGTACAAGGGTCTCGGCGAGATGGACTACTCGGAGCTGTGGGAGACCACCATGGCGCCGGAGCACCGCACGCTGCTGCAGGTCACCCTCGACGAGGCGGCCGCGGCGGACGAGATCTTCTCGGTGCTCATGGGCGAGGACGTCGAGTCCCGCCGCTCGTTCATCCAGCGCAACGCGCGCGACGTGCGGTTCCTGGACATCTGACCGCGCCCGACCCTCCGCACGACCCCGGCGCACGCCGCGCGCCGGGTCCGTCCCACCGAAGGACCCTGACCTGTGACTGAGCTGACCGGCGACAACATCGAGCACGGCCGCATCGACCAGGTGGACCTGCAGCTCGAGATGCAGCGGTCCTACCTGGACTACGCGATGGCCGTCATCGTGGGCCGCGCGCTCCCGGACGTCCGCGACGGCCTCAAGCCGGTGCACCGCCGCGTCCTGTACGCCATGTACGACGGCGGCTACCGGCCCGACCGGCAGTTCTCCAAGTGCTCCCGCGTCGTCGGCGACGTCATGGGCAAGTACCACCCGCACGGCGACACGGCCATCTACGACGCCCTGGTCCGCCTGGTCCAGGACTGGTCGCTGCGGTACCCGCTGGTCGCCGGCCAGGGCAACTTCGGCTCCCCCGGCGACGACCCCGCCGCCGCCCCGCGGTACACCGAGTGCAAGATGGCGCCGCTGGCCATGGAGATGGTCCGGGACATCGACGAGGACACCGTCGACTTCCAGGACAACTACGACGGCCGCACCCAGGAGCCGTCGATCCTGCCGTCGCGGTTCCCGAACCTGCTGGTCAACGGCTCCGCCGGCATCGCCGTCGGCATGGCGACCAACATCCCGCCGCACAACCTGCGCGAGGTCGCCGAGGGCGTCCGCTGGCACCTGGACAACCCCGAGGCGTCGAAGGAGGAGCTGCTCGCCGCGCTGCTCACCCGCGTGAAGGGCCCCGACTTCCCCACCGGTGCCACGATCCTCGGCCACCGGGGCATCGAGGAGGCGTACCGGACCGGCCGCGGCTCGATCACGATGCGCGCCGTCGTCGAGGTCGAGGAGATCCAGGGCCGGATCTGCCTCGTCGTCACCGAGCTGCCGTACCAGGTCAACCCGGACACCCTGGCCAAGAAGATCGCCGACCTGGTCCGCGAGAACCGCGTCCAGGGCATCGCGGACATCCGCGACGAGACCTCGGGCCGCACCGGCCAGCGCCTGGTCATCGTGCTCAAGCGCGACGCCGTCGCCAAGGTCGTGCTGAACAACCTGTACAAGCACACCCAGCTGCAGGACACGTTCGGCGCCAACATGCTCGCGCTCGTCGACGGCGTGCCCCGCACGCTCAGCCTGGACGCGTTCATCCGGCACTGGACGACCCACCAGCTCGACGTCATCGTCCGGCGGACGAGCTTCCGGCTGCGCAAGGCCGAGGAGCAGATCCACATCTACCGCGGCTACCTCAAGGCGCTGGACGCGCTCGACGAGGTCATCGCGCTCATCCGCCGCTCCCCCGACGCCGACGAGGCGCGCTCGGGCCTGATGGCGCTCCTGGACATCGACGAGGTCCAGGCCAACGCGATCCTCACCCTGCAGCTGCGCCGGCTGGCCGCCCTGGAGCGCCAGCGCATCCTCGACGAGTACGCCAAGCTCGAGCAGGAGATCCTCGGCTACCGGGCCATCCTCGAGTCCCCCGAGCGCCAGCGCGGCATCGTCCGCGAGGAGATGGACGAGATCGTCGACAAGTACGGCGACGAGCGCCGCACGACGATCCTGCCCTTCGACGGCGAGGTGTCGGTCGAGGACCTCATCGCCGAGGAGGAGATGGTCGTCACCATCACCCGCGGCGGCTACGCCAAGCGGACCCGCTCGGACAACTACCGGGCCCAGCGCCGCGGCGGCAAGGGCGTGCGCGGCGCGCAGCTGCGCGAGGACGACATCGTCGACCACTTCTTCGTGACGACGACGCACCACTGGCTGCTGTTCTTCACCAACCTCGGCCGCGTCTACCGCGCCAAGGCGTACGAGCTGCCCGAGGGCGGCCGCGACGCCAAGGGCCAGCACGTCGCGAACCTGCTGGCGTTCCAGCCCGGGGAGAAGATCGCCCAGGTCCTGGACCTGCGGGACTACGACCAGGCCGAGTTCCTGGTGCTCGCCACCAAGCGCGGGCTGGTCAAGAAGACCCGCCTGGCGGAGTACGACTCCAACCGGTCCGGCGGCGTCATCGCGATCAACCTGCGCGAGGACGAGGACGGCCAGCCGGACGAGCTCGTCTCGGCCCGCATCGTCGACTCGGTGAACGACCTGATCCTGGTGTCCCGCAAGGGCCAGTCGCTGCGGTTCACCGCGACCGACGAGGCGCTGCGGCCGATGGGCCGGGCGACCTCCGGCGTCACCGGGATGAAGTTCCGCGCCGACGACGAGCTGCTCGCGATGGACGTCGTCCGCGAGGAGGCGTTCCTGTTCACGGTGACCCAGGGCGGCATCGCGAAGCGCACCGCGCTCACCGTGGAGAACTACCGGGTCCAGGGCCGCGGCGGCCTCGGCATCAAGGTCGCCAACCTGCCCGAGGCGAACGGCGACCTGGTCGGCGCCCTGGTCACGGACGCGGACGACGAGGTGCTGGTCATCATGGAGCGCGGCAAGATCGTCCGCTCGGCGACCTCCGAGGTGAACGCCACGGGCCGCACGACCCAGGGCGTCATCTTCGCCAAGCCCGACAACGGGGACCGGATCATCGCGGTCGCACGGAACATCGAGCGTCACCTCGGTGACGAGGCGGGTACCGTGGGTGAGTCGGGCGAGCCGGACGTGACCACGTCCGCGGCCCTCGAGGACACCAGCGCCACCACAGCTCCGGACGCCCCGGTGGCTGACGAGACCTCCGAGGAGGACGCGTGACCGACACGCCTCCGTCGATCCCGCCCCGCAAGGGCGACGCCGGCGACAAGCCGTCCGGCCGCACCGCCACCGAGCAGGCCGAGCGGGCGACCGCCCCGGCCGCGAAGAAGGCGCCGGCCGCGGCGTCCCCCGCGGCCAAGGGCCCGGCGACCAAGGCCACGCCGGCCTCCGCCCCGGGCGGCTCCGGCCGCACGTCCGCCGCCGCGGCGACGACCACCACGCAGGAGCCGGTCCGGCCGGCCGCGGCGGGCGCGTCGTCCTCCTCAGGCGCGGCACCGGCGGCCGCCGCGGGCGCCTCCACGGCGAAGGCCGGGTCCGGCACCTCGACCGCCGGCGCGCGGCCCTCCGGGACCTCCGCGCTCGGCGGTTCCGGCCCGCGCCGGGTGCGGCTCGCGGTCTCGCGGGTCGACCCCTGGTCGGTCATGAAGCTGTCGTTCCTCATGTCCGTCGCGATCGGCATCATGATCGTCGTCGCGACCGCCGTCGTGTGGATCACGCTCGACTCGCTGCACGTGTTCGCGACGATCAACGACCTCGTCACCGAGATCCTCGCCGACTCGAACATCGACCTCATGCAGTACGTCGAGTTCGACCGCGTGCTGTCGATCGCCACCCTGGTCGCGGTCGTGGACATCTTCCTGATCACGGCGCTCGCGACCATCGGCGCGTTCCTGTACAACATCACCGCCGCGCTGGTCGGTGGCGTGCACGTCACGATGACGGACGAGTGACCCCCGGTTTGGGCGGGACGCCCCGGCTGGGGTAGTCTCGTCCGGCACGCCAGCACGCTGGCGTGCGGAGGGCCTATAGCTCAGACGGTTAGAGCGCTTCCCTGATAAGGAAGAGGTCAGAGGTTCAAGTCCTCTTAGGCCCACTCCCGAAGCCCCGTGGAGGAATCCATGAAGAAGCTGCTGCTCCTCGCGGCGGTCGCCGCCGCGGGTTACGTCCTCTGGACGCGGTACGCCGCCGAGCGCGACGACCGCGACCTGTGGGCCGAGGTCACCGACTCGGTCGAGTAGACCCCCGCTCCGCACCTCCGCCGCCTGCTGCGCGGCCGGAACCCAGGCCGTCCGCACGCGGGCGGTCGCACGGGGCCATGGCGCAATTGGTAGCGCACCTGCTTTGCAAGCAGGGGGTTAGGGGTTCGAGTCCCCTTGGCTCCACCACGCACGAGAGCGGCCCGGCACCCCGAGGGGTGCCGGGCCGCTCTGCGTCGTCCGGGGCCGCTCAGGCGCCCGTGGCGCCCTCGTCGGTGCCCTCGGTCGCCGTGTCCGGCTTCTTCGGCGCCGCGCGGCGCGGGGTCGCCTTCTTGGCGGCCTCGGTGACCTTCTCGGTGGCGTCGGCGACGCGCTCCTCGGCGGCCTCGCGGACCTCCGCGACGCGCTCGGCGGCCTTGTGGGTCGCCTCGCGGCCGCGCGCCACGGCCTCGCCGGCGGCCTGGCCGACGGCGTCGGCGGCGTCGCCCGCGCGGGCGCGGAGCTGGTCGGCGGCGGGGGCCTCGGGCTCCCACGGCTCGGCCCACGGGTCGGTGGTGGTCCGCGAACGGGTCCAGGCGAACACCGCGGCACCGGCGCCGAGGATCGTGGCGAACAGGAAGAAGCGCTTGGCGCCCTTGTGCTGCTTCTTGTCCGCCTTCTTGGCGGCGGCGGCCGCGGCGGCGGCAGCGGCCGCGGCGCGCGCCTTCTTCTTGCCCGCCTCCTTGTCCGCCACGTGCTCGACGGCGGAGCCGGCGCGCTCGGCGGCGTCGTTGACGGCCTGCACGAGCTTGGGCAGCAGGTCGTCGACCAGCTTGTCGTGCGCGGTGTCGATGACGGGGCTCGCCTTGACGGCCGCCTTCTCCACGCGCGGGGCTGCGGCCTTGACGCTCTCCTTGTACAGGTGGTCGATCCGCGGGATCAGCCACTCGATCGCCGCCTCCACCCGGGGCTGCGTCCACTCGAGGGCCTGGCCGGCGGCGCCCTTGGCGGCGACCGCCGCCTCGCCCGCCTGCACCTTCGCGGTCGCGGCCAGCTTGCCCGCGCTGTCGGCGGCCTTGCTGCTCGCGTCGGCGAGGGCGGCGCCGACGTCGGCGGCCTGGCCCTTCAGGCGCTCGGACGTCAGGTGGTCGGTGACGGTCTCGATCTTGCTCCGTCGGGTCAGGAACGCCATGTCCACACTCTCCTGCTCGGGCTGGTCAGGTGGCTCCCCACTCTGCCACCGTCCGGCCTCCCGCGCAGGTGGCGGCGCTGTGTTCGTCCGGGGAGAACACCGGTTCCTCACCCGGCCGACCCACACGTCCGCGTGACAGGATGGCGGGCATGCACGCGACCCTGCACACGAACCGTGGCGACATCCGCCTGGAGCTCTTCGAGAACCACGCCCCGAAGACCGTGGAGAACTTCCGCGGCCTCGCGACCGGTGAGAAGGAGTGGACCGACCCGGCGACGGGCGAGCCCCGCACCGGCGCCCCGCTGTACGACGGCGTCATCTTCCACCGCGTCATCGACGGCTTCATGATCCAGGGCGGCGACCCGCTCGGGCGTGGGACCGGCGGCCCCGGCTACACCTTCGACGACGAGATCCACCCCGAGCTGCGGTTCTCCGAGCCGTACCTGCTCGCGATGGCGAACGCGGGCCTCCGCCGCGACCCGATCACGGGCCAGGTGGGCGGCACGAACGGCTCGCAGTTCTTCATCACCGTGACCGAGACGCCGCACCTCAACGGCAAGCACACGATCTTCGGCAAGGTCGTCGACGCGGAGAGCCGCGCCGTCGTGGACGCGATCGCCACCACCCGTACCCGCCCGGGCGACCGCCCGGTCGAGGACGTGGTGATCGAGTCGGTCTCGTTCGAGTCCTGACGCGTCGATGACCCAACCGCAGCCGGGCCCTGCGCCCACTCCCGCTCCCGTCTGCCCGCGGCACCCCGACCGCATCGCCTACGTGCGGTGCCAGCGGTGCGGCCGGCCGACCTGCCCGGAGTGCCAGCGCCCGGCTGCGGTGGGCATCCAGTGCGTCGACTGCGTGCGCGACGCGCAGCGTCAGCAGCGGCCCGCGCGGACCGCGTTCGGCGGCCGGGTCACCGGCGGCCGCCCGGTCGTCACGCTCACGCTGATCGGCCTGTGCGTGCTGAGCTACGTGCTCCAGGTGACCACCCCGCGGTGGACCCAGGACCTCGCCTTCGCCCCGTTCATCGGGGAGACCGAGCCGTGGCGGTTCCTCACCGCGGCGTTCCTGCACTCGACGGGGAACATCGCGCACATCGCGTTCAACATGATCGCGCTGTGGTCGGTCGGCCCGTTCCTCGAGGCCTCGCTCGGCCGCTGGCGGTACCTCGCGCTGTACCTGCTGAGCGCGGTCGGCGGCTCGGTGATGTTCCTGCTGCTCGCGACCCCGGACACCCAGAGCTGGTACACCGGGCTGGTCGGCGCCTCGGGCGCCGTGTTCGGCCTGTTCGGGGCGGTCCTGGTCGTCCTGCGCCGCGTGGGGAGGTCGGCGGGCGGCATCGTCGCCGTCATCGCGATCAACGCGGTGCTCGGCTTCGTCCTGCCCGGCGTGGCCTGGCAGGCGCACCTCGGCGGTCTGGTGGTGGGTGCCGCTCTGGGCGCCGCCTTCGCCTACGCGCCGCGGGAACGGCGGACGCTCGTCGCCGCCGGGTCGTGCGCGGCGGTCGCCGTGCTGCTCGTGGGGGCCGCCCTGGTGACCTACGCGGGCGTCTGACGGAGGTCCCCAGCGTTCCTCACAGGTGTGGAATTACACCGGTGTAGTTATCCACAGGGTTGTGCACCGTTGGGGACGGGGCCCCCGATCGTGCCGATCCGCCGCGGATTCACCGGGGGACGGGCTGGGGACAACCGGCGCCGGCCTGGGGACAACGGCCCGGGCCGCGCGCAAGCACGCCGTCCGTATGCGCGTGACGGCGCGTGCGGGCGCCGGGCCGGGCGACGTCCTCGTCGGCCCGGCCACGACGGCCCGGTCACTTCCAGCGGGTGGCCATCCCGAGGCCGACCAGCGCGAACGCGAAGCCGATCGCGAGGTTCCACGACCCGATCCCGGGGATCGGGAAGTCGAAGTTCGTCAGGTACGTGACGACGATCCACAGCAGACCGACGAGCAGCAGGCCACCGAGCACGGGCACGAACCACGGCGGGTTGACCGTGGGGCCGGACGAGCGCTCGGTGGGCGCGGTGTAGTGCGACTTCTGCCGCGTCCTGGACTTGGGCACGGGATGCTCCTGACGTCGACCGTCTTGCTCGGCGGATCCGGCCCGCGCCGCGCTGCGGACGCGCGCACGGACCCGCGTGGACGTGGCCTAGCGTAGTGGCGGAGAACCGAGGGGGATGAGCGTGCCCGAGCAGCACCCTGAGCGTCGGGCCCACGGGGTCCACGCGGCGCCGGCGGCGTCGGACGACCCGGGCGCGCCCAGGGGTCCGTCCGCATCGCCCGGCGCGGCCGCCGGACCCTCGTCGCCCACCCAACCGTCGGCCCGGCTGCGCGCGGCGCGCGAGCACGCGCAGCACCGCATCCAGCGGCACCGCCGGGGTCGCGCGCTCCGCGGCACGCTGTCGATCGGCCTGGTCATGGCGCTGGCGGGGGCGCTGTTCACCGCGAACGCCCGGCTCGCCAGCGGGACCGACGCCCGGCAGCCGCAGGACCTCGCCGGGCTCCAGTTCAACGAGGACGCCCGCCGGGAGCGGCTGGCGGACCAGGTGGCCTCGCTGCGCTCCGAGGTCGACGCGCTCACGCAGACCCAGACCGACTCGGTGGGCCTGGAGTGGCAGTCGGCGGGCGAGGCGTTCGACATCGCCTCCGGCAAGGTCGCGGTCACCGGCACGGGCATCACCGTCAGCCTCGACGACGCGCCGCCCGACGGCCCGCGCGTCGCGGGCGCCGGCCCGGACGACCTCGTCGTGCACCAGCAGGACCTCCAGGCGGTCATCAACGCGCTCTGGGCCGGGGGAGCGGAGGCCATGGCCCTCATGGACCAGCGCGTCATCTCCACCAGCGCGTTCCAGTGCATCGGGAACGTGCTGTCGCTCCAGGGCCGGCGGTACTCCCCGCCGTACGTCGTCACCGCCGTGGGCGACCCCGAGGAGCTGCTCGACGCGCTCGCCGAGGACCCCGCCGTGCGCGCCTACCGGTCCTGGGTGGACGCCGTCGGGCTCGGGTACCAGGTCACCCGCCCCGAGCAGGGCGTGCAGGTGCCCGCCTACGATGGCTCGGTCGACATGCGGTACGCCAGCGTGCCGTCCGGCACCGAGGTCCTCCCGGGTCTCGTCGCCGACCGGAGCACCGCCACGAGCACCGGGACGAGCCCCGCCGCGCGCCAGGAGGACACCGAGGAATGAGCGGGACCGAGATCACCCGGCCCGACGCGCACGGCCGCGACGAGCAGCCGGGCGGGTCCGGCGACGGTGGCGCGTCCGTCGACGCGGGCGGGGGCCGGCGCGGCGCGCGACGTGCCGATCGGTCGCGCGACCGGCAGCCGGCGCGCGGGGGCGGCGTCGTCCTCGGCGCCGTCGGGGTGCTCGGCGAGCTGCTCATCACCGCCGGCGTGCTGCTGCTGGCGTTCCTCGCCTGGCAGCTGTGGTGGACCGACGTCGAGTCGAACCGCGAGCAGGCCCAGCTCGTCCAGGAGCAGGGCTGGGACGAGCCCCTGGAGCCGCTGGCGTCCGACGGCCCCGCGATCGTCACCCCCCGGTACGACGAGCCGCCCGTGATGGCCGAGCCCGAGTACCTCACGACGTTCGCGTCCATGCGGGTGCCGCGCTGGGACGGCGAGCCGACCCGCACCATCACGCAGGGCACCGACCGGCCGAACGTGCTCAACCCGCTCGGCGTCGGGCACTACGAGGGCACCGCGATGCCGGGCGGCGTCGGGAACTTCTCGCTGGCCGCGCACCGCACGACGTACGGCAAGCCGTTCAACCGGATCGCGGAGCTCCAGGAGGGCGACCCGGTCGTCGTGTGGACCGAGGACACCTGGTACGTCTACCGCGTGACGTCCTCGCAGATCGTCATGCCCGACGACGTGCAGGTCATCGCCCCGGTGCCCGACCAGCCCGGCGCCGAGCCGACCGAGCGCTTCATCACCCTGACGACCTGCCACCCGATGTTCTCCGCGCGGGAGCGGTACATCGCGCACGGCGTCCTGGACTACTGGGCCCCCGTCTCCGAGGGCGTGCCCGCCGAGCTCGCGGAGGTCTCCTGATGTACGGGTGGCTGTGGCGGCACCTGCCGGGGCCGGCCCTGGTGCGCGTCCTGATCCTGCTCGTCCTCGCCGTGGCCGTCCTGGCCGCGTGCTTCATGTGGGTGTTCCCCTGGCTCGCCCCGTACATGCCGTTCAACGACACCACCGTGGGGGAGGGCTGACGATGAGCCGCATCCTGGTCGTCGACAACTACGACTCGTTCGTCTACACGATCGTCGGGTACCTGGACCAGCTCGGCGCCGAGACCGTCGTCGTGCGGAACGACGCCGTGCCGCCGGTCTCCGAGCGCGGGGAGTTCGACGGGGTCCTCGTGTCGCCCGGCCCGGGCACGCCGTCCGAGGCCGGCGCGTCCATGCAGGTGATCCGCGACTGCGCCGAGTCCGGCACGCCCATGCTCGGGGTCTGCCTGGGGCACCAGGCGCTCGGCGAGGTGTTCGGCGGCACCGTCACCCACGCCCCGGAGCTGATGCACGGCAAGACCAGCCTGGTGTCCCACGAGGGCCACGGCGTCTTCGAGGGCCTGCCGACGCCGTTCACCGCGACCCGGTACCACTCGCTGGCGGTCGTCGACGACACGGTCTCGTCGGACCTGGAGGTCACCGCGCGGGCGAACGGCATCATCATGGGCCTGCAGCACCGGACGCTCCCGCTGCACGGCGTCCAGTTCCACCCGGAGAGCGTCCTGACGGAGGGCGGCCACCGCCTCCTGGCGAACTGGCTGACCCTGACGGGCGAGCGCGACGCGATCGCCCGCTCCGCGGACCTCCACCCCCTCGTCCGCCCGTAGCCCGGGCCGCGCGCCTCCCTCGCCGAGATCGGTCGTTCGGCACGAGATCGGTGGTACGGAGCACCGATCTCGGCGCAAGACACCGATTTCGGCGCCTGGGCACGACGGCGCACCGGGGCGACCACAGGTCTGCCGCACGTGCGGACGAGGCGTGATCTGGGGACGACGCGCGCGGCCGGAGGCGGTCGGCGGCGACCGTCTCCGCATGGGATCACATCGAGAGACCACGCCGCACTCCTCATCACCTGACTCCCGAACGCCTCGACGGGCGTTGGCTTCCGTGGTGCGGCCGTTCGTGCCCCCGGTGCTGCGGACGCGCGAAATCGATCGCGACGAGCTCCGTGCCCGGCTGGCCGACGGGTCGCTGCTGAGGGTGCTGCGCGGTGCGTACGCGGCTCCGGCAGCCTCGACGGAGCCGTGGGCGGTTGCTCTGCACCTGCTGCTCTGCCGTGCCGCAGCCGTCCACGTCCTGCGCTCGGGCGATCACTGGTTCAGCCATCGCACGGCGGCAGCGCTCTGGGGGTGTGCTCTGGACACCGTCCCCGCCGAGGTGGACGTGACCGCCCCGCTGTCCCGGCGGTCGACCGCCGGTCGACCGCGCACCGGCGTGGTCGAGCACTGGGTCGCGGACGCCCGCCGCGCGGTCGAGGTGCAGAGCCTCCACCGCCTTCCGGTCACCCCGCTCGCACGGACGCTCCTCGACTGCGCGTCCTCGCTCCCGGGACCGAGCGCGCTCGTGGTCGTGGACTCGGGGCTGCGCGCGGGCGCCGCCCCCGAGGACCTGAAGCGGCTCGTCGAGGAGTCGGCTGGGCGTCGCGGGATCAGACGAGCCCGGACCGTGCTCGCTCGAGGAGACGAGCGGGCGGAGTCTCCGGGCGAGTCGCTCGCGCGCTGGCACCTCCTGGAGGCGGGACTCCCCGCCGCGGAGCCGCAGGTCGCGGTGCGCACGCGGTTGGGCTGGCGCTGGGTCGACCTGGGCTGGCGGGAGGAGCAGGTCGCAGTCGAGTTCGACGGCCGCGTCAAGTACGGCCCGGACGGTCGCGCGGCGTCGACCGCGCTCTTCGAGGAGAAGCGTCGCCAGGACGCGCTGGAGGAGGCGGGCTGGAGGCTCGTCCGCGTGACCTGGAAGGACCTGGCCGACCCGCCGTCCCTGTCCGCCCGCGTCCGACGAGCCTTGCGCGCGTCCGCGAAGCGTGGGCCGAGGTCGGTGCTTTGACTCGAGATCGGTGGTTCAAAGCGCCGATCTCGGGCCGAAGCACCGATCTCGGCGACCCTGGGAGACGACGCGGGCCCCGATCCGCCCGGAGGGGATCGGGGCCCGCGTGGAGCCGGGTGCTCAGCCGTCGTTGCCGTTGCCGCCGCCGTTGCCCTGGTTGCCGCCCGTCGGGTTCGGGCCCGAGGACAGCGTCAGGGTGACCGTGCTGTTGAGCGGGACCGTCGAGCCCGCGCGCGGGTCGGACGACAGGACCGTCCCGGCCGGCTGGTTGGACGGGTCGTCGGAGGACACGGCGTCGACCTGCAGGCCCAGGCCCTGGAGCTGCGCGGTGGCGTCCGCCTCGGACTTGCCGACGATGTCGTTCGGGATGGTGACCGTCGTCGGGGCGGTGGCGATGACGAGGTTGACCGTCGATCCCTGCCGGACCAGCCCCGGAGCCCGGTCCTGCCGGATCACGGTGCCGGGGGCGACGTCCGCGCTCTCCTCCGACGACGTGTTGGCCGTCAGCTTGAGACCGTTGAGCGTCTCCTTCGCGGCGTCCTCGGTCTGGCCCGTGAGGTCCGGGAGCTCCACGTTGCCGGACGAGAGCACGAGCGTCACCGACGACCCCTCGGCGACCGACTGCGTCGCGCCGGGCTCGGTGCCCAGCGCCCGCCCCTCGGGCTGGGCGGGGTTGTCGTCCTCGCGGACGGTGCCCACGACCAGGCCGGCGTCGGTGAGCTGCTGGCGTGCCTGGTCCTGGGTCAGCCCGGAGACGTCCGGCACCGTGACGGCGTTCGGACCGGTGGACACCCACATGGTGACCGAGGAGCCGTCCTCGGCCTCCGTGCCGCCAGCCGGGTCGGTGCGGGTGACGGAGCCTTCGGGCACGTCGGCGCTGGCCTCGGCCTGCCGGTCCACCTCGAAGCCCGCGCCGGTCAGCGCCGTGGTCGCGTCCGCCTCCGCCTGACCGGTGACGGTCGGCACGGGGACCATGACGACGTCCGGCTCCCGGTCCTGCGTCAGCAGCCAGATGAGGCCGCCCACGGCGAGGACCGCGATCACGCTGAGCGTGATCCACAGCCACCGCTTGGACTTCTTCTCCTCGTCCGGCTCCTCGTCGGCCTGCGCGGGCAGCACCGACGTGCCGGGTCCGGTGGGCGCCCACGCGGGGGCGTCGCCCGGCATGACCTGGGTCGCGGCCGCGTCGGGCGCGAGGACCTGGGTCGCGGCGCCGGCGCCCAGGGCCGCGGCGGCCACGGCCGGGGCGGACACCGCACCGCCGCGGGCGGCGGCCTCGAGGTCGGCGCGGAACTCGGCGGCGGACGAGTAGCGGGCGTCCCGCTCCTTGGCCAGCGCCTTGGCGGTGATCCGGTCGAGCACCTCGGGCACGTCGGACGCGACCGAGGACGGCGCCGGGGCGATCTCGCGGACGTGCTGGTAGGCGACGGCCACGGGGGAGTCGCCGATGAACGGCGGGCGCCCGGTCAGCAGCTCGAACAGCAGGCAGCCGGCCGAGTACAGGTCGGAGCGGGCGTCGACGGTCTCTCCGCGGGCCTGCTCGGGCGACAGGTACTGCGCGGTGCCGATGACGGCCTGGGTCTGCGTCATGGTGGCCGCGGAGTCGGCGACGGCGCGCGCGATGCCGAAGTCCATCACCTTGACGGCGCCCGTGGGAGTGAGCATGACGTTCGCCGGCTTGATGTCGCGGTGCACGATGCCCGCGTGGTGGGAGTACTCGAGCGCCGACAGCACGCCGGCGGTGATCTCGATGGCCTCCTCGATCGGCACGGCCTGCCCGTCGCGGAGGATGTCGCGGACCGTGTGGCCCTCGACGTACTCCATGACGATGAACGGCACGTGCGCGGTCGCGCCCGTCGGCTCGGTGTACACGTCCTCGCCGGTGTCGTACACGGCGACGATGGACGGGTGGTTGAGGCCGGCCGCGGCCTGCGCCTCGCGGCGGAACCGCGCCTGGAAGGACGGGTCGCGCGCGAGGTCGGAGCGCAGGATCTTGATCGCCACGGTGCGCCCGAGGCGCGCGTCGTGCCCGATGTGCACCTCGGCCATGCCACCACGGCCGATGAGCTCACCGACCTCGTACCGTCCGGCGAGGATCCGGGATCCGTCGTCCACCACTAGGCGTCCTTCGCTGTCGTCGTCTGCGCGTCCGGCGCGGTTGCGCCGGGCAGTGCTCGCCAGATCATCCCACCCTCGGTGGCCGCCCGGGTGTACTCGCTGGTACCCACGGGGGCGAGCGACCCCGTGTCACCCGTCAGGCGGTCGGCCAGCGCGGCGCCGAGGAGCGCCACGACGAGCACGGCGAGCACCAGGAGCGGCCAGCGGACGTGGAACCGCCCGCCGCCGGTGCCCCGCTGCACGCGGGCGTGCGCGCGGGTCGTCGGGTTGCTGTGCGCGCCGCCGCGACCGGCCGTCGCGCGGTAGGTCGGCGCCGGCGCGGCCGTGCGGGCACCGGTGGTCGGCCGTCCCGTCCGCGGGTCGAAGGACGGCGGGGTGTCGGTCGCGGTCGCCGCGGGGGAGGCGGCCGAGCCCGCCGACCCGCGCACGCGCATCGCGCCGGCCTCGCTGGGCCGCGAGCCGGTCGCGCGCGACTCGCCGGCCGTCTCGCGCGCGCCCGACCGGGCGCCCGCGCCGGCGCCGGAGGCCGAACGCCCCGGCACGATCGACACCGGCGGGCTGCCGCCGGCGGGGGTGTGCGGGACGAGCGCGTCGAACAGGTCCGCCAGCTCCTCGGCGGTCCGCGGCCGGTCGGCGGGGTCCTTGGCGAGCAGCCGCATGACGAGCCGCGCGATCTGCCGGTCCACCGAGGGCGGCAGCGGCGGGACCGGAGTGTTCACGTGCGCGACCGCGATGTCGACGGCGGTGGGCCCGGTGAACGGCCGGTGCCCGACCAGCGCCTCGTAGGCGACGATCCCGAGCGCGTACATGTCCGACGCCGCCGTCGCGGGGCCGCCGACGGCCTGCTCGGGCGACAGGTACTGCGCGGTGCCCATCACCATGCCGGTGGCGGTCATCGGGACCTGGTTGCTGGACAGCGAGACGCCGAAGTCGGTGATCTTCACCTTGCCCGTGGGCGTGATGAGGATGTTCCCGGGCTTCACGTCGCGGTGCACGACGCCGGCCTCGTGCGCGGCGTGCAGGGCCCGCGCGGTCTGCGCCAGGATCGGCAGCAGCCGGCGCGGGGGCAGCACCGGCTCACGCTCGAGCAGGTCGCTCATGGGCTCGCCGACGATGAGCTCCATCGCCAGGAACGCCGACCCGTCCTGCTCGCCGTAGTCGAACAGCGCGGCGATGCCGGCGTGCGACAGGCTGCCGGCGTTGCGGGCCTCGGTGCGGAACCGCTCGAGGAACCCGGTGTCGCCCGCGTACTCCTCGCGGAGCACCTTGATCGCGATGTCGCGCGCCAGGGACTCGTCGTGCGCGGCCCAGACCTCGCCCATGCCGCCGACGGCGATCTGGCGGGTCAGGCGGTAGCGCCCGCCCAGCACGACGCCCGGTGCCGGCCTCACGGGTTGATCACCGCCTCCATGACGGCCTTGGCGATCGGCGCGGCGACCCGGCCTCCGGTGGCCTCGGAGCCGACGGAGCCGCCGTGCTCGACGATGACCGCGACGGCCACCTGCGGGTTGTCCGCGGGCGCGAAGCCGGTGAACCAGGCGTGCGGGGCGTCGCCCTCGACGCCGGTCTGCGCGGTGCCGGTCTTGCCGGCGACCGCCACGCCGGGGATCTGCGCGGACGTGCCGGAGCCGGACTGCACGACGCCGATCATCATGTCGGTCAGCTGCTGGGCGGTCGCGGGGGAGACGGCCTGCGACAGCTCGGTCGGGTCCGCCTCGCTGACGACGTCGAGGTTCGCGGTGCGCACGGTCTGCACGAGGTACGGCGTCATCAGCGTGCCGCCGTTCGCGATCGCCGAGGCGACCATCGCCATCTGGATCGGGGTCGCCCGGACGGACTCCTGGCCGATCGCGGACAGCGCGGTCTGGGCGTCGTTCAGGTCCTCGGGGTACCGCGAGGCGGCGACGCGCATCGGCACGGTGAGGTCGGTCTGGTCGAAGCCGAACTTCTCGGCCTGCTCGCGGATCGCGTCGTCGCCGAGGTCCACACCCAGCGAGGCGAAGGCCGTGTTGCAGGAGATCCGCAGCGCGTCCGCGAGCGTCGTCTGCTGGTTCGCCCCGCAGGACGAGCCGCCGAAGTTGGGCAGGGTGGTCCGGGTGCCGGGCAGCGTGTAGATGTCGGGCGCGGACAGCACCGAGTCGGGGGTGTAGTCGCCGGACTCCAGGGCCGCCGCGGCGGTGACCAGCTTGAACGTCGATCCGGGCGGGTAGTTCTCGCTGGTGGTCTTGTTGATCAGCGGGTCGCCCTCGGCCGCGAGGAGCTGCTGGTACGCCGCGTTCGCCGCCGTCGTGTCGTGCGTGGCGAGGGCGTTCGGGTCGAAGCCCGGCGTCGAGACCATCGCGAGGATCCGGCCCGTCGACGGCTCGACCGCCACGACCGCGCCCTGCTGGCCGCCGAGCGCGTCGACCGCCGCCTGCTGCGCCGCCGGGTCGATCGTGAGCTCGATGGACGAGCCCTGCGGCTGCGCGCCCGTGATCAGGTCCTGGATCCGCGTCCAGAACAGCGAGTCGGCCTGGCCGGTGAGCACGTCGTTCATCGACCGTTCGAGCTGGGAGCCGCCGTTCACGACCGAGTAGAAGCCGGTGACCGTCGAGTAGAGCTCGGGCTGGCTGTACGCGCGCTGGAACCCGAACGGGTCGTCGACGGCCGTCGACTGCGCCACGGGCTGGCCGGCCACGATGATCGGGCCGCGCGGCTTGCCGTACTCCCGGTACAGCGTGCGCACGTTGCGCGAGTCGTTGTTCAGCGCGGACGCCTGGCCGAACTGCACCCACGTGGTGCCGGCGAGCAGGGCCAGGAACATGACGACGACGACCGTCGCCAGGCGGCGGAGGGCGGTGTTCACGCGCGACCACCCCCTGACGTGCGGCGCAGCTGCTCGGTGGGCTGGTCGTCGCCGGCGACGGCGACGGGGTTGCGGGCGTCCTCGTCGAGCGGCAGGCCGCCGGCCGGGGTGGAGAGGAGCTCGCCGCCCGGCTCGGGCGCGGGGCGCCGGGCGTCGTCGGAGATGCGCAGCAGCAGCGCCGCGATGATCCAGTTGGCCAGGAGCGACGAGCCGCCGTACGCGAGGAACGGCGTCGTCAGGCCGGTCAGCGGGATGATCCGGGTGATGCCGCCGACGACGACGAAGCACTGGAACGCGATGACGAACGCCAGGCCGGCGGCGAGCAGCTTGCCGAAGCCGTCCCGGACGCCGATCGCGGTGCGCAGGCCGCGCTGGCACAGCACCAGGTAGATCGTGAGGATCGCCATGAGCCCGGTCAGGCCGAGCTCCTCGCCGAGCGACGCGATGATGAAGTCCGACTCGGCGAACGGCACCAGGTCGGGCCGGCCCTGGCCCCAGCCGGTGCCGAACAGCCCGCCGCTGGCCAGGCCGAACAGCCCGCGCACCAGCTGGCCGGAGCCGCCCGGGGACCGCTCGAAGACGTCCTGGTCGAGCGCGTGCAGCCAGATGTGGAACCGCGCCGCGACGTGCCCGAACGCGGTGGTCGCGAAGGCGACGCCGCCCGCGAACATCACCATGCCGATGACGATCCACGACAGCCGCTCGGTCGCGACGTAGAGCATCGCGACGAAGAGGCCGAACAGCAGCAGCGACGTGCCGAGGTCGCTCTGCAGCACCAGGACGGCGATCGACGCCGCCCAGACGACGGCGATCGGGCCGAGGTCGCGCAGGCGGGGGAGCTGCAGGCCCAGGACCTTGGGTCCGGCGAGGGCGAGCGTGTCGCGGTGCGTGACCAGGTAGCCGGCGAAGAACACGGCCAGCGCGATCTTGGCCAGCTCGGCCGGCTGCAGCGAGAACCCGAGCGCGCGGACCCAGATCCGCGCGCCGTTGATGGTCACGCCGAGGCCGGGGACCAGGGGCAGCAGGATGAGCGCGAGGCCGACGACCATCGCGGTGTACGTGTACCGGCGCAGCGTGCGGTGGTCGCGGAGCACGACCAGGACCGCGCAGGCGAGCACCACCGAGATCGCCGACCAGGCCAGCTGCCGGCCGGCGAACATCTCCGTGCCGCCGCGGGCCTCCCGGGCCAGGTCGATCCGGTAGATCATGGCCAGCCCGATGCCGTTGAGCGCGATGACCGACGGCAGGATCACCGGGTCCGCGTAGGGCGCGCGCCAGCGCAGCACGACGTGCACGACCAGGGCCAGGCCCGCCAGGCCGGCCCCGTACCCGAGCACGTCGGCCGGGAGCTCGTCGGTCGCGCCCAGCCCGACCAGCGCGTACGCCGCGATGGCGATCGCCAGTGCCAGGACCAGCAGACCCAGCTCGGTGCCGCGGCCGGCGCGGACGCGGTGCGCCTCCACCGTGGCCATCAGGGTCCTGCCGGCGGGGCGGTGGCGCCGGACGTGGCGGCCGGGGCGGCGGGCGTCGTCGGGGTCGGCGTCGGGCTCGGCTCCGGCTCGGCGTCCTCGGAGAGCGACGCGACGCGCTCGCGGGCGTCGGCCAGCGTCGCGGTGTGGATCGTCTGGTCGAGGCGCTCGCGCACGAACGCGGGCAGGTCGTCGACGACGACGTCGCTGGTCTCGACGACCTCCGACAGGGACACCGGTCCGACCGACTGCGGGATGCCGCGGTAGATCGCGACGACCTCGCCGTCCACGCCGACGTAGTACTGGGTCTGCGTCCACCGGTAGAACCCGAACGCGGCCCCGGCCACGACCACGACCGCGAGCAGGCTCAGCACCAGGCGGCGCACCCGGCGGCGCCGGCGCGCGCGGCGCTCGTCGGGGTCGTCCTCCGCGTCGTCGGCGTCGTCCACCACGGCCACGCCCCCGCCGGGGGTGCTGGCCTGCCGGGACAGCTCGGCGGCGCGAGCGGCGGGCCCGTCCTGCGCGGCGGTCGGGCGGTTGCGGGAGACGGCCGCGGACCCGACGACGACGGCGTTCGTGGTCGGGCCGGCGCCGTCGCGGACCTCGTTCAGCTCGAGCACGTCGGCGACCACCACGGTCACGTTGTCGCCGCCGCCGGCGCGCAGCGCGAGCTGGACCAGCCGCTCGGCGCAGGTGTCGACGTCCGGCAGCTCGTACAGCGTGCGCGCGATCGTCTCGCCGCTGACGAAGCCCGACAGCCCGTCCGAGCACAGCAGCCAGCGGTCGCCCGCCCGCGCCTCGCGGACGGACAGGTCCGGGGCGATGTCGACGTCGAAGTCGCCGAGCACCCGCATCACGACGGAGCGCTGCGGGTGGGTCTCGGCCTCCTCGGGCGTGATCTTGCCCGTGTTGACCAGGTGCTGGACGAAGGTGTGATCGGTCGTGACCTGGGTCAGCACGCCGTCGCGCAGCAGGTAGCCGCGGGAGTCGCCGAGGTGCACCATCGCGAGCTTGTTGCCGGCCCGCAGGATCGCGGTGACCGTCGTCCCCATCCCGGCGAGCTCGGGGTTCGACTCCGAGCGGCTGATGATCTCCTCGCGGGCCTCCTCGAGCGCGCGCTCGAGCTCGTCCAGCGCGTCGTCGGGGCCGTGCGACTCGCCGTCCAGCGGGGCCAGGGCGGCGATCGCCACGGACGACGCGACGTCGCCCCCGGCGTGCCCGCCCATGCCGTCCGCGACGACCAGCAGGTGCGGGCCGGCGTAGGCGGAGTCCTGGTTGTTCGACCGGACCAGCCCCACGTCGGACCGGGCGGCGTACCGCAGCGCGATGCCCACGATCCCCGCTACCCCTGCAGCTCGAGGACGCTCTGGCCGATGCGGATCTGCGCACCGGGGCGGACCGGCACCGCGTCGGTGACCTTCCGGTCGTCGAGGAACGTGCCGTTGGTCGACCCCATGTCCTCGACCAGCCACTGCCCGCCCTCGGGGTACACCCGCGCGTGCCGGGAGGACGAGTAGTCGTCGTCCAGCACCAGGGTGCAGGAGGGGGCGCGGCCGATCAGCACGGCCGACGACCCGAGCGGGAGCGTCGTGCCGCGCAGCGGGCCCTCGGTCACGACGAGGCGGGTGGGGCCGCTGCGGCGTCCGCGGCCGCGCTCCGGCACGGGCGGGGTGGCCGACGGCGCCGTCGCGGGCCCGGCGGCCGGCGCCTCGGCGCGCGGCTTGCGGCGGCTCGTGATGCGGGTCCCGTACAGGTCCCGGCGCAGCACCCCGATCGCGGACAGCACGAAGGCCCACAGGAGCACGAGGTAGCCCAGGCGGAGCAGGGTGACCGTCAGCTCACTCATGCGTGCCTTGCGTGCCGTGGCTCACTCGTCCTGGTCCTGTCCGTCGCCGTCGCCCGTCCAGAACATGATGCGGGTCCGGCCGATGGTGAGCGTGTTCCCGTCCAGGAGTGTCGCGGCGGGGACCTGGTGGCCCTCGACGAACAACCCGTTCGTGGAACCGAGGTCCGAGGCGACGACGCCCTGCGACGAGACCCGGATCTCGAGGTGCCGGCGGGACACGCCCGGATCGTCCACCACGATGTCGGCCTCCGAGCCGCGGCCGATGACCGTGACCGGGCCGGTCAGCAGGTAGCGCTGGCCGTCGATGTCGATGAGCGGGTGCCGCGGGCTCGGGGCGGCGGTCGTCGCCGGGGCGGCCGCGCCGCGCACCGTCGCCGACTTCACCCGGAACCGGCCGGTCTCGAGGTCCTCGTACTCGTGGAACGCCACCGTCACGGGGCCGACGAACGCGTACCGCTGGCCTGTCGCGTGCTCCGTGACGTTCGCGGCCAGCTCGTCGGCCAGCGCCTCGGCGCCCCAGGCCTCGACCTGGTCGTAGTCCGACGGCGACAGCTCCAGCGTGAACTCGTTCGGCACGACCGTCCGGTCGCGGCCGACGACGGCGGCCCGGTCGTCGACCTCGCGACGAAGCGCGCTCGCCAGCTCGACGGGCTTCACCTCGCTGCGGAAGGCCTTGGCGAACGCGGTGTTCACCACGCGCTCCACACCGTGCTCGAACCGGTCCAGGATGCCCACGCCCACCACCTCCTCACCGCACGCGCGAACGGTCGGGCGCCAACGTGCACCCGACACACTGCGTCGATGGTAGCCGCGGACCAGGTCCGGAGGCTCTCCCTGGGGACGACGGGTGTGGCGCGTCCCTGGTGAAGAGGTCGCGGCGGGGTGTGCGCGGGGCGTGGAGGCGGGGTCCCGGGGCGCCACCGAGGGGGTGGTCAGGAGGGCCCCCGGAATCGTGTTAATCTTCTGCGGCGCGCGAGTGGCGGAACGGCAGACGCGCTGGCTTCAGGTGCCAGTGTCCGAAAGGGCGTGGGGGTTCAAATCCCCCCTCGCGCACACATGGCGGGGAACCCCCGGTCGGAGAGATCCGGCCGGGGGTTCTTCGCGTCCGGGACCGAGCGGCCGGTCGCCAGGCCCCGCGCCGGGGCGACCGGCTCACGGATCGCATCGACCGCGACGGACGTCGACCGCCCACGAGATCCAGGCGATCGCCAGCACCGTGGATGTGGTCACCGTCTGGAGGACGGGCAGGTCGCGGGTGGCGACGGCCACCACGAGCAGGACGACCCAGCACCCCGACGCTCAGCAGCACGAGCAGTCCGCGTCGCCGCTCGCGGCTCATCCGGCTTCGCACGGTCACACCGGCGTCGGCTCGGGAAGGTCGTCGCGCCGGTCGTCCCGCGTGGCGGCCGGCGTGTGCGGCGGCAGCGCGACGGTGACCGGGAAGCGTCGACGCCCGGCGTGGTGGCTGGGGAGCTCGACCCCGCGGTACAGCAGCTCGGCGGCGGCCACGGTGACGAGGAACGCGATCGCGCCTCCGACGACGAGCTGCACGGGCATCCCGCCCGGGAGCAGCGCCACGACTGGGGCGCCGACGAGCAGCACGGGCTGGTGCAGCAGGTAGAAGCTGAACGACCGCGCGCCGAACCGGTCCAGGACCGTGCCCCCGAGCGCCCGGCCGAGCGGTCCGGCGAGGAGCAGCACCGCGCTCGACCCGGCGGCGGCCCAGGCGACGCCGGTGAAGACCCCGAGGTCGAGGGTCGAGGTGCCGAGCGCGGTGAGGGTGGCGATCGCGAACACGACCAGGCCGCGGCGCACAGACCAGGTGAAGCCGGCGCGGATCGCCACGGCGCAGGCCATGCCGGCGACGAACTGGTCGAGGCGTGCCGGGACGACGAGGTCGGAGCCGAGGGGCGCGGGTCCGCCGAGCGCCCCGGATCCCCGCCAGGCCAGGTCGAGCGCGACCGCCCCGACGAGCACCGGGACGATGCCCCAGCGGCGCCAGGCCAGGACCAGCAGCGGGAACAGCAGGTAGAGCTGGACCTCCAGCGCGACCGACCACAGCGACCCGTTGATGGTCCCGACCTCGCCGGGCACCCACGCCTGGCCGGTGACGACGTGCAGCAGGACGTCCCCGAGGGTCGCCTGCCGGGCGACCGTGAGGTGCCAGGTCGCGGGGAGCAGCGCGAGCACGGCGGCTATCGCGAGGGCGACGTAGTACGGCGGCAGGATCCGCCAGGCGCGGCGGCCGTAGAACTGCGGGACCCGCAGCGGCCGCCGGTGCCCGGCGAGCGGGAGCGCGAGGCAGAACCCGGAGATGACGATGAACACGTCGACGCCGTGCGCTCCGGCCGCGACGAGCTGGGGGAGCTTGCCGGGGAGCTCGAGGAACCCCCAGTAGCCGCCGATGTGGCAGACGAACACGGCGATCGCGGCCAGTCCGCGCAGCGCGTCGACCCCCTCGACGCGCGCGCTGGTGGTGGTCTCGATCGTCACGTCGCCCCCTGGCGTCCCGCCCTGCCCGTGCCTCGCTCCTGGTGAGCGCACCCTGTCACAAAGCGGACATATCAGGCACGGCGACGCGATGGGTTCACCTGAACGGACGCCCGTCGGCGGCGCCGCGCATCACCGCGCGAGCAGTGGCCGGAATCGGCGCCGTTGGGCCGAACGGGTGGAACCGCGCGGTGGGATCCGCGCTGGGAGTCAGCAAGCGTGCAGCGTTGGGCGTCGAGGCGGGGTACCCGCTCGCCGGGCTGGGCGTCGGCGCCGCGACGAGCTGAAGGAGGAACAGTGGTCTCGGCCGGGATGTACGGGTACATCTGGTTGGCCATCGCGCTCTTCGCAGTGGCTGGGTTGATCGGATACCTGTGCCGGAGGAAGAAGAAGTCGGGCATCAGACGGGCCGGCCGCCGCCAGGGTGGAAGATGAACGCGAGCTTGACGTGGTCGCTCCGGGTGACCGGACTGGGACTCGTGCTTCTGTTCGTGCTCAGTCAGATCGACGAGACGCTGGGCGCGTGGATCGGATGGACGACGATCGTGTGCGGTTCGGTCGTCGTGCCGATCCGCGGCTGGTTGCACTCGCGAGGGCGGGGTTCCGCGCCGAGCGACGACGATCCGAGGTGAAGTCAGCGGACCTCGACGGTCATCGCAGCTGAAGGGACGCCATGTCGGACGTCGTCACCCTCGTCGTTCCTCTGGCCGTGGTCGGCGTGATCGCCGTCGCGGTGAGCATCGTGGTTCGGCGACGGGTACCTCCGGCGCAGCGGACCAACCTCCACTGGCAGCGGTCGAGGATCTACCTCGCGATCGTGGTCGTCGCGTTGATCGTGTCCGTCCCGCTCGCCTTTGCTGCCCTGCGAGGCTAGCTGTGAGGCCTCACGCGTCCGGGAAGAACCAGCCCACCATCTGCCGGACGGTCTCCGCTCCCCCCGTCGGGGAGCTGGAAGGCAGCGGCTCCGCCGCCGACGGCGCCGGGACGTCCCGGGCGATCCGGCGGGCGCGCGGCAGCTTCTCCAGCGAGTGCACGCGGAACGTCGAGCGGCCGTCCCGCCGCGGCTGTACGGCCGTCCCGACGGCGTCCGGCGACGGGAGCGTGGCGTGCACCCCGGCGAGGTACTCCACCAGGACGTACCGTCGCGGTTCCGTCAGCGCCTCGCCGTGCACGTACGCCGTGACCCACCGGTCGTCGGGGAGGCGGATCGCGTACACGTCGCCGGCCTCGGCCTGCCCGGTCCCCACGTGCGGCGGCAGGGCGCCCCCGGTCCGCGGCGTGCGCAGCAGCGCGGGGATCGCGACGGTGGCGGTCGCCGCCCGCTCGGGCACGGGCCTCGGCCGGGGGCCGTCGAGGTCCACGGCCGAGGTCCCGAGGTGGCCGAACACCCGCTCCACGACGTCCTCCCGCAGCCCGTGGTCCGAGTCCCACCAGGCCAGCGGCGCCTGCACCTCCACCCGCACGCTCGGCCGCTGGTCGCGCTCGGCGTAGGTCGTCCACCGCTCGACCATGCCGGGGCGCCCGGCGGTCGCGACGACGCCGACCAGCGCCAGCTCCTCGAGCACCGACTGGTACGCCCACGCCGACGACGTCGGCAGCACCCCGGTCCGCTTCAGCGCGTCCCGCGCCTTCGACGGGCGGGTGCGGGGCGGCAGGGTGCGCAGCGTGGTGAGGAGCGCGCGCAGCGCCCAGACGTCGTAGTCGGTCGGCTCGGGGCGGGGGTGACCGGCGAGGTCGTCGAGCGCGAGGACGTGCTCGGCGACGGCTCCGTCGATCGGCGCGCCCTGGGTGTGCCGCTGCCAGCGCTCCTCGGCGAGGTCGAGCCCGTGGCCCTCCCGGTGCCCGCACACCCGGCACACGTCGGAGGTGGCGGAGTACGGCTCCGCCGGGTGCACCGGGAGGACGCTGCCGACCGCGACGCCGGTCAGCGCGCTGCGCCAGCCGAAGGGCGCGGACCACAGGCCCGCCACCCAGGCGGACGCGGCGTCCTCGAGCGACCACCGCGCCGCGTGCGCGCGGAGCGCCGCGACCGCGTCGTCGTGCGCGGGGCCGGGCTGCGCCGGCGCCTGGCTGCTGCGCTCGGCGGGGCGCAGGTCGGCGACGAGGGCGGCGTGCGTGAGTGCGGTCACCCGCCGCATCCTCGCGGGTCGGGCCGGCCGGGGCCAGCCTCCTCCGAGGAGTGGTCGCCGCGTGCGCCGCCGCTCCCGCGGGGCGCTATCCCGGTTCGACGACGGCGGCCTCGCGCGACGCCAGGACGTCGAGCGCGTGCGCCCGGGCGGCGGAGCGCGCCTCCGCGATCGCCCCGGTCACGACCACGTCGGCCCCGAGCGGCGAGATCTCGAGCGCCGGCGCGGGCAGGTGCAGCCCCGGCGGCAGCGCCGCGCGCGCGGCCTCGACCACCTGCTGCACCCCGGCCGACACGGCGCCCGACACGACGATGCGCTCCGGGTCGAACATGCTGCCCAGCACGCTGACGACGCGCGCGAGCATCGCGCCGACCCGCTGCACGACCTGCAGGGCGTCGGGGTCGCCGTCGGCGGCGAGCTCCAGCACCCGGCGCCCGTCGAGGTCCTCGGCGGCGACCTCCGCGAGCGGGCCGCCGGAGACGACCTCGCCGCGCGCGACGGCGTCGGCCGCCCACTCGGCAGCCCGGGCCCCGAGCCCGTACGCGGCCCCGACGCCCTCGACCAGGTCGAAGGCCACCATCTCGCCCACGCCGCCGTGCGCGCCGTGCAGCACCCGGCCGTCGACGACGACGCCCGCGCCCAGGCGCTCGCCCGCGAGCAGCGCCACGTAGTTCCGGCTGCCGACCGCGGCCCCGCGCGTGCCCTCGGCGACCGCGGCCAGCGAGGCGTCGTTCTCGACGCGGACCAGCGGCGCCCAGGCGAAAGCGTCGCGGAGCCCCGGGTTCATCCGGTCCCAGAAGCCGTCCGGGTGCGGGGGCGAGTCGCCGTGCGTGTTGACGGGGGCGGGCACGCCGGCGCACAGGGCGAGCACGTCGGCGCGCGTCCGGCCCGCGGCGGCGAGGGCGTCGTCGACCGCGGCCAGGACGGCGGCGCGCCGGGCCGCGGGGTCGTCGTGCAGCGGGCCGAGCACCGCCCGCGCCGTGCCGAGCCGCGCGCCGCGCAGGTCGGCGACGGTGGCCGTGACATGCACCTGGCCGCTGTCCACCCCGACGAGCACGGCCGCGTCGGCGACGAGCCCGAACCGCCGCGCCGGGCGGCCCTTGCGGTAGGCGCCGGCCGCGCGGGCGTTCGGCAGCTCCCGGAGCAGCCCGGTGGTGGTGAGGGCGTCGAGCGCCTCGATCGCGGTGGAGCGGGTCAGCCCGGTCGCGGCGATGACCTCGCTGGCGGTGAGCTCGGCGGCGTCCCAGGCGCAGGACAGCACGGCGTCGAGGCTCGCGGGCCGCGCCGCCGTGCGGGGGGTCTGCGTCGTCACAGGTCTTGACCGTCCTTCCTCGGCGCTGACACACTGCCCGAGGCGAGTTGATTTGCCAAGTAGATCTAGTGGGCGACGATGAAGTTCGCCCGACCGGTGTCCGCGACGGAGGGGACGATGGTGCAGGGGATCTCTCGACCCGCGGGGCGGACGGGACGGGTGCGGCGCGTGCGCCGGGCCGTCGCGTCGGCGCTCGTGGTCCTGACCAGCGGGGTGCTGCTGGCGGCGTGCGGCGGCGACGGCCGCGACGAGGTGCGGTTCGCGTTCAGCAAGCGCGAGGCGATCGGCTTCATGACGGAGCTGGTCGACGAGTACAACGCCGCGCAGACCGACGTGCGGGTGGTCCTCGACACCTCGGGCGTGGACGTGGTGTCGGCGAGCTTCGTCCGGGGCAACCCGCCGGACATCGCGCTCGCGAACTACAACATGGAGTCGGCGCGGTTCGTCCAGCGCGGTGCGCTGAGCGACCTGTCGGACACGGAGGCGGCCACCCGGATCCCCCCCGACCTGCAGCCGCTGATGGACCAGTACGGGTCGTACCCGGGCCGGACGAGCGCGCTGCCGTACTCGGTGATGGCGGCGTCCGTCATCTACAACGAGCAGATCTTCGCCGAGCAGGGGATCGAGGTCCCGCAGACCTGGGACGAGCTGATCGCCGCCTGCGAGACGCTGCAGGCCGCCGGGATCACCCCGATCTACGCCACGTTCAAGGACGACTGGACCGTCGCGCAGGGCTGGTTCGACTACGCGGTCGGCGGGCAGGTCGACGTGCTCGACTTCTTCGACCGGCTCGCCGAGCAGGGCACCGACGTCGGCCCGGGCAGCGCGGTGTCGTTCGAGAAGGACTTCACCGGCCCGCTCGAGCAGGCGACGGAGCTCGCGCAGTACGTCAACCCCGACGCCGCCAGCCGCGGCTACGGCGACGGCAACCTCGCCTTCGCGCAGGGCGGGGCCGCGATGTACCTCCAGGGTCCGTGGGCGTTCAGCGAGATCGCCAAGACCGCACCCGACCTCCCGCTCGGCACCTTCCCGCTGCCGATGACCGACGATCCGGACGACCTGGCGGTCCGGGTGAACGTCGACCTCGCGGCCTGGATCCCGGTGGAGGCGAAGCACCCGGAGGCGGCGCGGGACTTCCTGGAGTACCTGTACCGCCCGGAGGTCATCGAGGCCTACAACGCCTCGCAGCTCGGCTTCACCCCGACCACCGACGCCGCGCCCGTCGACGACCCGCGGGTGGCCGGGATGGCGTCGTACTACGAGGACAACCGGGTGTACCAGGGGCCGTCGGTGCTCATCCCCAAGACCATCCCGGTCAACAACTACGCGCAGGCGGTCCTGCTCGGCGGCGACCCCGCCGGGATGCTCCGCACGCTGGACGCGGACTGGGCGCGGCTCGCCTTCCGGCAGCCGGCCCCGGTCACGGAGACGAAGGAGTCGACGCGATGACCAGCACCGTGACCACCGGGACGGCCGCCCGCGCGGCGGCCACCGCCCCACCGCCGCGGCGCGCCCGCCGCCGGGTCGAGCCGATCTACTACCTGCTCCTGCTGCCCACCGTCGTCCTGTTCACCCTGGCGATCACGGTGCCGGGGATCATCGGCATCTTCTTCAGCTTCACCGACTCGATCGGCATCGGGGACTGGAGCTTCGTCGGGCTGACCAACTACGTCGCGATGTTCAGCGACCCGGCGATCCTGCAGAGCTACCTGTTCACCTTCGGCTTCGCCGTCGCCACGGTGGTCGTCGTCAACCTGGTGGCGTTCCTGCTCGCTGTGGGGCTGACCTCGCGGATCCGGATGAAGACGGCGCTCCGGACCGTGTTCGTGGTCCCCATGGTGATCAGCGGCATCATCATCGCGTACGTCTTCAACTTCCTGTTCTCGAACTCGCTGCCCGCCGCGGGCGCCGCCACCGGGATCGGGTGGCTGGAGACGAGCCTGCTGGCCAACCCGGACCTGGCCTGGGTCGCGATCGTCCTCGTCACCGCGTGGCAGTCGATCCCCGGGACGATGCTCATCTACATCGCGGGCCTGCTGTCCGTGCCCGGCGACGTGTACGAGGCGGCCGACCTGGACGGCGCGAGCAAGGTCCAGCAGCTGCTCCGGATCACCGTGCCGCTGGTGGCCGGCTACGTCGTCATCAACGTGATCCTCGGGTTCAAGGGCTACCTGAACGCCTACGACATCATCGTCGGCCTCACGAACGGCGGCCCGGGCACCGAGACCCGCAGCGTCGCGATGACGATCATCGCCGGCTTCAACGGCGGCGACTACGCCTACCAGATGGCGAACGCGACGATCTTCTTCGTCGTCGCGGTCCTCATCTCGCTCCTGCAGCTCTCCCTGACGCGCACCCGGAAGGCCTCGTGATGGCGACGCAGACGACGACGGCGGTCGCGGCCGCCCGCGGCACCGGCCGCACCACCGGCCACGTCCGGTCCGAGCGCACGAACTGGTCCGGGACGGTCGTCCTGGTGCTGTGCGCGGTCACCGTCCTGCTGCCGCTCTACGTGACGGTGTCGATGGCGTTCAAGACCCAGGGGCAGGCGGTCGACGGCCAGGCCTTCTCGCTGCCGGCGCCGTTCAGCGTCGACGGGTTCGTCGAGGCGTGGAACCTCACGAAGTTCCCGGTCGGCGCCGGCATCTCGCTGCTGGTGACGGCGGGCACGGTCGTGGCGACCATCCTGCTGGCCGCGTTCGCGTCGTACGCGATCATGCGGAACTGGGACCACCGGCTGTTCCGGTACTCCTTCTACTACCTCCTCGCGGCGATGTTCATCCCGTTCCCGGTCGTCGCGCTGCCGCAGATCCAGCTCACGGGCCGCGTCGGCCTGGACAACCCGTTCGGCGTGATCCTGCTGGCGACCATGTTCCAGCTCAGCTTCAGCGTGCTGCTGTTCACCGCGTTCCTGCGGTCGATCCCCGAGGAGCTCGAGGAGAGCGCGCGGCTCGACGGCGCCACGACGTGGCAGACGTTCTGGCGGCTGATCTTCCCGCTGCTGGCGCCGATGAGCGCGACCGTCGGCATCTTCGCGTTCCTCTACGCCTGGAACGACTTCATGATGCCGTCGCTGATCATCTCCGACCCCGCGCTCCAGACGCTGCCCGTGCGGCAGAACCTGTTCCAGAACCAGTTCAGCAACAACTACCACGTGGCGTTCGCCTCCTACCTGATGGCGATGGCGCCCGCGATCGTCGCCTACCTGTTCACCCAGCGCTGGGTGATGGAGGGCGTCACCCAGGGCGCGGTCAAGGGCTGACCACCGCCGCCGCGACCCGGTACCCCCGCCCGACCCGACAGCCGCCGAGCCCCAGGAGGACGCACCCGCATGACCGCACAGGACACCACCACCGCGCCCGCAGCGAGCACCCCGCCCGGGGACGTCCCCGCCTGGTGGCGGCAGGCCGTCGTCTACCAGGTCTACCCGCGCAGCTTCGCCGACGCCGACGGCGACGGCCTCGGCGACCTGACCGGGATCACGCGCCGCGCCGGCTACCTCGCCGAGCTCGGGGTCGACGCCGTCTGGCTCAGCCCGTTCTACCCGTCGGCGCTCGCGGACGGCGGCTACGACGTCGCGGACTACCGCGACGTCGACCCGCGGCTCGGCACCCTCGACGACTTCGACGCGATGGTCGAGGCGCTGCACGCCCGCGGGATCCGGGTCGTCGTCGACATCGTGCCCAACCACACCTCGGACCAGCACGCCTGGTTCCGCGCGGCGCTGGCGGCGGGGCCGGGGTCGCCGGAGCGCGCGCGGTACATCTTCCGGGACGGGGCGGGACCCGACGGGGCGGAGCCGCCGACCGACTGGGAGTCGACGTTCGGCGGGCCGGCCTGGGAGCGGGTCGCCGACGGGCAGTGGTACCTGCACAGCTTCGCGACCGAGCAGCCCGACCTCGCCTGGGACCACCCGGAGGTCCGCGCGGACTTCGTCCGGACCCTGCGGTTCTGGTCGGACCGCGGGGTCGACGGCTTCCGGATCGACGTCGCGCACATGCTGACCAAGGACCTGACGGAGCCGCTGCCGTCGGCCGCCGAGATCGAGGCGCTGCCCCGCGACGGGAACCACCCGCTGTACGACCGGGACGACGTGCACGAGGTGTACGCCGAGTGGCGCACCGTGCTCGACGACTACGACCCGCCGCGCGCCGCCGTCGCCGAGGCGTGGGTCGACTCCGAGCGGGTGCCGCTGTACGCCCGGCCCGAGAGCCTCGGGCAGTCCTTCAACTTCGACCTGCTGCTCGCGGAGCCGGACGCCGGCGAGTTCCGCCGCATCGTCACCGACAACCTCGAGCTGGCCGCGCGCTCCGGGTCGTCGAGCACCTGGGTGCTGTCGAACCACGACGTCGTGCGGCACGCAACCCGCTACGGCATCGCGCCGCGCGGCGACGGCCTCGCCCCGCGGGAGCGGGCGGCGCGGTGGCTGCTGGAGGGCGGTCCCGAGTCCGGGCTGGACCGGGAGCACGGCCTGCGGGTCGCCCGGGCCGCGACGCTGCTGGTGCTCGGCCTGCCGGGGTCGACCTACCTCTACCAGGGCGAGGAGCTCGGCCTGCACGAGGTCGCGGACATCCCCGCGGAGCAGCGGCAGGACCCGACCTTCTTCCGCACCGGCGGGACGCAGGTCGGCCGCGACGGCTGCCGGGTGCCGATCCCGTGGACCGCCGACGGCGGCTCGTTCGGCTTCGGCACCGGCGACGCGCACCTGCCGCAGCCGGCGTGGTTCGCCGAGCACGCGGTCGCGGCCCAGGAGGCGGACCCCGGCTCGACGCTCGGGCTCTACCGGCGGGCGCTCGCGGCCCGGCGGCGGCTCCAGGGCGCCGAGGAGCTGGCGTGGGTCGAGACCGGGCGGGACGACGTCCTGCACTACGTGCGCCCGGGCGGGTGGCACGTCGTCACCACCTTCGGGGCCGAGCCGTACCGGGTCGAGGCCGGTCGCCTCGTGCTGACGAGCGCAGAGCCCGGTGCCGCGGCGGACGGCGTCGTGCCCGGGTGGACGACGGCCTGGTTCCTGGCCGACGAGGCCTGACGCACCGCGCCCCCCGTCGGACGGAGTGCCGACCGGGGGCGCCGGCCCGTCAGATCTGCGCGGCGGGGTCCGTCCCGTCGTCGGCCCCCGGCGCGGTCCGCGTCGGCGGCACGTCGACCACGGGCGCGGCCTCGCCGGCGACCGGTTCCGCCGGCGGCAGCGGCTCCGCGGTGGCGGGCGCCACCGGGTCGGACTCCGCCGCGCCCGCGTCGCCGCCGGCCCTCGCGGCCCCGACGACGGCCGCGGCCGCCCCCGCAGCCGCGGCGCCGAGGCCCGCGGCCACGGCCTTGCCGGAGAACCCGGCCTTCCCCCGGTCGCCCTCGGACGCGGCGGCCGCCTCGACCCCCGGGGTGCCGACGCCGGCCCCGGCGTTCACCTCGCCGCGCCACGCGCCCGTGGCGTACCCCTCGTCCTCGATGAACGCCTTGAACCGCGCGAGGTCCTTCTTGGCGCGGCTCTCCACGACGCCCAGCGCGTCCCCGACCTTCTCGACCAGGCCCTCCGGCGCGTACTCCAGCGAGAGGTGCACGGAGGTCTGCCCGCCGCCCAGGTCCTCGAACGTGACGGCACCCGCGTTGGTCGCGCCCTCGGTGGCCGCCCAGGCGACCTTCGCGTCGCGGACCTGCTCGAGGATCCGCGCCTCCCACTCCCGCTTCACGCCGGCGATCTCGGCGACCCACCGCAGGCGGTCGTCGCCGAGCTGGGTCACGGACTGCACGCCCCCCATGAACCGCGGGAAGTCCTCGAACTGGGTCCACTGGTTGTACGCGACGGAAACCGGCACGTTCACCAGGACCGACTCCTCGACCTTCGTCGTCATGACGTCTCCTCGTCCGACTGCGCGCCGGGCGGCGGCGCTGCACCCGGCCGGTCCAGCATGCGCGCCGCGGTCGGGGAGCGCCCGCGGTCAGCCCGCGAAGGCGATGACCCCCGTGATGACCAGGCTGATCGCGATCGTCCACAGCGTGATGGCGATCGCCTGCCAGGTGAGGATGCGCGCGCGGGAGATGCCCGAGGCGGCCAACGCCGCCGCGGTGAAGTGGGTCGGGATGAGCAGCGGGCCGAGCAGGCTGACGCCGGCGACCCCGTACCGGGCGAAGGCGCGGTCGAACTTCTGCCGGCTCGCACTCGGCGTCGACGGCGCCCGGCCGCCGCGCGTCACCACGGCCTGCCGGGTGCGGGCGCCGACCGCGACGACCAGCAGCACCGCGAGGAAGTTGCCCGCGATCGCCGCGGCGGCGGCCGCCACGGGGTTGATCCCGCCGACCACGCCGATCGCGGCGGCGCCCTCGCCCTCGACGAACGGGACGGCGCCGGCGAGCGCGACGCCCGCGGGCTGGAGCCAGTCGGGGAGCTGGGCGACGAGCTCCTGGAACTGGGGGACGACGTCGGGCAGACCAGCCATGGGGACCTCCGGGGTGCGGTGCGGACGGGTGCTTCTCGGTGCCTCCATCCCACGTCCCGCGCCCGGCGCGCGGCAGTGTCGCGGTGTCACCGGCGTCCGTGAGGTCCCGGGGGGTCGCCCCGTGACGGATGTCATGGCCGTACGGTCGGGTCCATGGCGGAGCGGGGTCGGGCGACGTGGGCGGGGGCGGCCGGCCCCTACGCCGGCGGCGTGCGCGCGACCTGGTGGTACACCGTCGCCGGCCTGGTGTTCCTCGACCTGGTCGTGCTGATGAACTGGTGGCTCTGGCTCGGCGAGCTGCCCGAGCACGTCGTGCTGCCGGGCGGTGCCGCGCTCGCGGCGCTCGGTGCGGTGCTCCAGCTCGCGGCCGCGACGGTGCTGGTCCGCGACTACCCGGTGGGCGTGCCCGGCACCACGGAGGACGAGGGCGGCGGCCCGGACCGCGGCCCCCGTGGCCGGCGCGCGGTCGCGCTGGTGGTCGGCGTCGCCGGGGCGGTCCTGCTGGGCGTGACGACCGGGTCCTGGATGCTCGGGTCCGGCGTGCTCGCCTTCCTCGTGAGCCTGCTGCCGTGGCCGAAGGGCGTCCGCTGGCGGCTGATCGCCCTCCTGACGCTGGTGCTCGCGGGCCTCTGGGTGGTCGACGCACCGCGGCTCGGCATCGACACCGACGACGCCGACCTGTCGACCCTGCCGCCGACGCTGATCCTGCTGCTGCCCGCGCTGTCCGCGTTCTCGCTGTGGTGGTGGGACCTGGTGCGGGAGCTCGACCGCGCGCGGGAGGCGGCGGGCGCCGTGTCCGCGATGCGCGAGCGCCTCCGGCTGGCCGGCGAGGTGCACGACCTCCAGGGCCACCACCTGCAGGTCGTCGCGCTGCAGCTCGAGCTCGCGGAGCGGCTGATCGAGCGCGACCCGGCCGCGGCGGCCGAGCAGATCCGGACCGCGCGGGCGTCGGTCGACGAGGCCCGGGCCGGCACGCGGGACCTCGCGACCCGGTTCCGCGGCGTCCCGCTGCCCGACGAGCTGGCGAACGCGGCGGACCTGCTCCGCGCCGCCGGCCACGAGGTGCACGTGCAGGTCGGCCCCGGTGCCGAGCACGCCCCGGCGGACGTCCTCGGCCCGCTGGTCCGCGAGAGCGTGACGAACGTCCTCAAGCACGGCGGCGGGGCCCGCGCGCGGATCAGCCTGCGGCGCGACGGCGACCGGTGGCGGTACGCCATCGTCAACGACCGCGACCCCGGGTCGGACCGGGACGCCACGGCGCCGGACGGGACCGGCATCGCCGCGATCCGGGACCGGATCGGGGCGCTGGGCGGCGAGGTGCACGTGCGCCGCGACGAGGAGTTCGAGCTGACGGTCGCGGTGCCCGTCGGCGCGGGAGAGGAGGCCGGCGCGTGATCCGGGTGCTCATCGCCGACGACGAGGACATGATCCGCACGGCGCTCGCGGCGCTGCTGCGGCTGGAGCCGGACCTCGACGTGGTGGCGGAGTGCGCGTCGGGCACGGAGGCGCTCGCGGTGGCGGAGCGCGCCCGGCCCGACGTGTGCCTGCTGGACCTGGAGATGCCGGGGATCGACGGCATCGACACCGCCGCGCGGCTGGGCCGCACCGTGCCGACCCGGTGCCTGGTGGTGACCCGGCACGCGCGGCCCGGCGTCCTGCGCCGCGCGCTGCAGGCGGGCGTCGACGGGTTCCTGCCGAAGTCCCGGCCGGCGCAGGACGTCGCCGAGGTGATCCGGCTGGTCGCGGCCGGGCGGAGGTACGTCGACCCCGAGGTCGCGGCGGACGCCCTCGCCGACGAGCGCAGCCCGCTGACCGACCGCGAGCTCGACGTGCTGCGGGCCGGGCGCCGCGGGGAGACGATCGCGCAGATCGCGGCCGCCGTGCACCTGTCGCCCGGGACGGTGCGGAACCACGTGTCGTCGATCCTCGGGAAGGTCGGCGTGGCGACCCGGCAGCAGGCGGTGCTCGCCGCGGAGGAGCGGGGCTGGATCTGAGCGCGTCAGGCTTGTGCCCGGCGGGCCGCCCGTCGAGGCTGCTCGCATGACCGAACCGGATGCGGCCGAGGCGCCGCTCGTCGTCGCCGACGCGGCCGCGTGGCGCGCGTGGCTGGACGCCCACGAGCACGAGACCACGGGCGTGTGGCTGGTGCTGGCGAAGAAGGGCACGGTCGAGCCGACGTCGCTGACCTACGCGGAAGCGCTGGACGAGGCGCTGTGCAGCGGCTGGATCGACGGGCAGAAGCGCAGCCGCGACGACGCGACGTTCCTGCAGCGGTTCACACCGCGGCGGGCGCGGTCGATCTGGTCGCAGCGGAACGTCGAGCACGTCGCCCGGCTCGTCGCGGACGGCCGGATGCGGCCGCGCGGGCACGCCGAGGTGGACCTCGCGCGCGGCGACGGGCGGTGGGACCGGGCCTATGCCGGGTCGGCGACCGCGGAGGTCCCGGCCGACCTGATCGCTGCCCTCGACGCCGTCCCCGCCGCACGCGCGGCGTTCGACGCGCTGGACCGGCAGGCGCGTTACTCCGTGCTGCACCCGCTCATGGTCGCGCCGACGCCGGAGGTGCGGGCGCAGCGGGTCGCGCGGGCGGTGGCTCGGCTGGTGGGGGAGTAGGGCGCTACCGGGCCGTCCCGGGCCTGCGTACCCCCGGACCGAGCCGGACCGGGACCGCCCGCCGGGTTTGCGCGAGGCGGTCGCGCAGCCGCGCGTTCTCCGCCTCCAGCTGCGCGACCCGGTCGCCCAGGGCGGCCGCGCGGTGTTGCGCGTCCGCGAGCCGGCGGCGCAGCGCGGCGTCCTGCCGGTCCGCGGGCGCGGGCGGGACCGTGGCCTGGAGCGCCCGGATCCGCGCGGCGAACTCCCGGTGCTGCCGCAGGTAGGTCACGGAGCAGTGCGCGGCGATGGCGATGGAGAGGAAGTCGAACGGGCCGCCGTCGCGCTCGGCCAGGTCGATGGCGTGCTCGACGTGGTCGCGCACGACCTCGGCGCGGTGCCGCGCCTGCTCGATCACGCCGTCCCGCCCCGGGAGGTCTTGCTGCACCCACTCGTCCGACTGCACGGGGCCCACCCTGCTCCTGCTGCCGGGGCGGTGGGCAACCTGGGAAGCGCTGTCGTCCCGAGGGGCGGTCGACGGACCCGATCACATAGCCCCAGAAGGGCAACCGGGCTGCGACCATCGGCCCAGGTGGCCTGTGACGCACGCCTCGGTCGCGGAGGCCGGCGTGCTGCGACGGACCGCGAGCAGCCGCGCCGTGGGCGCGCCCGGTGGTGGTGCACGGGCTCGTCCAGACGAGGGACGCGGCACCAGTTCCCTCCGTCGACGTGCGGCGCGGACTAGGGTCCGCGGCATGACCGTGCTCACGCAGGCGCTCGATGACCTCGAGCAGCGCATGGGCGCGCTCGGCCGGCACGAGGCGCTGCGGGCACTCCGTCCCGGGACCGCGCCCGGCAGGATCACGACGGCACTCGCGGAGCGAGGACTGCCGGCGCCGCCCGAGGTCCAGGCGCTCTTCGCGTGGCACGACGGTGTGATGGTGCCGCCGGGCGGGCTCGTGGACGACGTGGACTTCTTCGCCGTCGACCTCGGCACCTCTGAGGGACAGGTCTTGCGGGTCGTCCCGGACGAGATCGAGGGGCCCGTCGTCTTCTCCGCCGTCCGGAACCTGATCGCGACGATCGTGGAGGCGTACGACCGAGGAGTCGTCCGCGTCGAGGGTGACTACCTCGAGCTGGACGACCGGGCGTTCGGCCGGCTGGCCGCCGAGCGGGAGCCCGCTCTGCCCTGGTGGCCGGCGTACGTGGCGGGCGAGGTATGACGGCGCGGCTCGGCACGCCGCGCGTGACCCGCACTGCCGCCTCGCTCCCTGAAGGAGGTCGCGCATGACCCGCATCGTGAGGCTCGCCGGCGACGGGAACCTTCAGCTCGCGCTGCTCGAAGGGCGGAGGTTCCCCGGACTCCTGATCCAGGGAGACAGCCTCAAGAGCCTGCTGGACGACCTGATGGAGGAGGCGCCCGACAGCGTCGCGGCCGAACGGCTGTCGGAGTGGGTCGGCGCGTACGAGGCGATGATGCGCGACGCCGGGCTGCGCCTCCCCTACCCGGGCGGGTCGCAGCCGTGACGGAGCTGCTCCCGGCGGACCATCCTCCCCCGCGCGTCACCGTGCGGTTGGACATCAACCGCACGACGCCGCGCGGCACGAAGGGACGAGAGGAGATCGCGTGTCAGTCCGGACGTCCCCGACAGACCGGCCGACGTACTTCTTGAGCTCGCTCGAGAGCGCCCGGTTCGGACCCGTGCGCGCGTGCAGCGTCCTGCGGTCTCTGGTGTTCGACACCGGGAAGCTTGCGATCGCGGCGCGGATCGAGCCGGGCGTCATCGGTCAGGACGTCAACCGCGGGGCCGATGTCGAGACCGTGGTCCTGACCGCTCGCCACGAGGGTGCATCCGTCGACCCGGTGTCGGAGTTCCCGTGCTTCGTCTTCATCGCGATCCCGCGAGAGGGTCTCGACGGCCTCGAGAGCCCGGTCGCGGCGGAGGACCTGGAGATCATCGGGTGGGGAGAGCTCTACCGCACGCACGAGGACGCCGCGCGGCACGTCTTCGGCTAGGGCGTGTCATTCAGCTCCTCGGGGCAGGCGGGGAGAAGGCCGAGGTCGGGGCAACCAGGAGGAGCGTGGGGACGATGAGATCGGCACCGTTGACCCACGACCAGATCCGAGGAATCGACTGGCAACACCTGCGATCTGGTCGAGGGGACAGCTCGTCAGTTGCTCGTGATCTTGAGGCGCTGCTACTCGGCGACTCCGCGCAGGCTAGTGCCGCATATGCTCAGCTCGAGAATGCTATCGAGTCACAGGGGCGTATTTTCGAGTGCGCCCCCGCGGCTGTCGCGGTGATCATCGCGGCACTCGCAGATGACGTGATCCCTGCGGGGAACTTGGCGTCGAGCCTTGATCTTCTCGGGCGCGTACTCGCTGGACGCCCGGATCGTTCCGAGCTCGATATCGGGCGTGATGACCTGCGCGAGGCGGTGTACTCGGAGGCGATCCGGGGGTACTGGTTACTCGTCAGAATCGCGCGGCGAAGGGACGTCTTCAACGCGTGGGATGTCGCGGCGGACGTGGTCTCTTTGCTCGACGATCGATATCCACGCCCATTCTAGAAAAAACGTGTCGCTTCGTCGTCGCGCGTGCGACAGAACGACACGTGCTACCGCGCGTCCAGTGTCAATGCAGAGATGTGGGTCGACAGGAGGACGATGGCGCTCATCAGTCACTACGAAGCGGTTCTCGGCCCTCATCGAGCACATGTGAACTGGGACGAGGGTAGGGATCCAGGTTTCGACGTCGTCCAGTTCGCCGACGAGCCGCGCTGGGGAGGGGTGACCTACGCGACCGTCGGACTCTCTCGCCACGCGCTTCGGTCTCACGTTCCCGGTGCTGAGCTGCGGCAGGAGCTGTTGATGACGGTCTCCACGGTTCCCGACCCCGACAATATCGCGACTCTACTTGCGCAGGTGGGACGAGAGGCGCTGGAGAGCGGTTGCGGCGTTCCCAGGGGAACAGTGGTCGGACCGTATGGCCCACTCTTCCCTGGTTCTGAGATGGAAGCGCTGTACGTTGCGGCCCCGGTGTACCTGCCCGAGGGTTTCGAGACCGCGCGAGACCAGTCCGGGGACATCTTCGTGGGGTGGATGGTCCCGATATCGCACCGTGAGGCCCATTTTGCTCGGGGCAAGGGGTGGCGGGCCTTCGAGCAGCTGCTGTCGTCGTCGGAAGCATTCCTCACGGATCCGTTCCGGCGGGGACTAGATATTCCGGGCTAGTGCTCTTCAGGTGCACGACTTCCCCGTGAGCACATCACTTCTATTTCTTGGACTGACGATGACGACGATCAAGGTGGGCATGGTAGGCCGAGTCCTCGCCGGCGAGGACGCTGGTCGGTTCGTAGAGGTCTCGGATGACAAGTCGTCCTCAGGCGGGTTCCTGATACTGACCTACGACAACGTGGACAGGTCGGGCGACGCGTACGACTCGTGGGTGGAGAGCTTCCCTGACGTGGAATCCTATTTCCGGGAGAGCCGATGGGTCGTCGAGTGGCTCGCGTGAGGACCGCTCTCGGAACGGCGAGCCGCCCACGGTCGACGGTCCGCTCCTCGAGCAGGGCGCCCGCCTCGGCTACGCCACCAGCGGGGTCCTGCACCTCTCCTTCTGGCTTGGGTGACCGTCCGGCTCGCCCGGACCTCCGGCGGCGAGCGGGCCGCACTCGAGATTCTCGGCAACAGCATGGACCTGACGTACGCGTACGACCAGATGGGCAACCCGACCTCGGTCGTCGATCGACCGACCGGCCGCCCGGTCGACGCGCAGTGCTTCGCGTACGACGGTCTGCGCCAGCTGACGTCCGCCTGGACGCCGGCTGACGCGAACTGCGGGGCGGCCCGGTCCGCCACGTCGCTCGGCGGTCCGGCGCCGTACTGGATCGACTACACGCTCGACGCCGCGGGCAACCGCAAGAGCGAGGTCGTGCACACCAGCACCGGCGACACGACCCGGACCTACGCCTACCCGGCGAGCGGCGCGGCGCGTCCGCACGCCGTCACGTCTGTCACGCAGGCCGGCGTGGCGGGCGCCGCCACCAGCACCTTCGCGTACGACGCGGCGGGCAACACGACGACCCGCAACGTCGCCGGGGCAGCAGGGCAGACCCTCAAGTGGGACGCCGAGGGCCGGCTCGAGGCGATCACGCAGGGCACCGCCACCGTGATGCAGGCGCTCTACACCGCCGACGGCGACCGGCTCATCCGCCGGCAGGGTGATGTCACGACGGTGTACCTGCCCGGCGGCCAGGAGCTGAACCTCACTACGGCGACCAACGTCGTGAAGGCGACGCGCTACTACTCGTTCAACGGGCAGAACATCGCGATGCGGACCGGGATGTCCGGCTCGACGGTGAGCTCGCTGGTGGCGGACCCGCACCAGACCGCGACCATCTCCATCGCGAACACGACCAAGGCCGTGACCCAGCGGCGGACGGACCCGTACGGGAACGCCCGGGGCACCGCGACAGGGACCTGGCCGGGTGACCGCGGGTTCATGAACAAGGTGCAGGACACCAGTGGCCTCACGCAGGTGGGGGCGCGGTACTACGACGCGAAGATCGGCCGGTTCGTCTCGGTCGACCCGGTGTTCGAGACGTCGAGCCCCCAGCAGTGGGGGGCGTACTCGTACGCGGACAACAACCCGGTGTCGTACTGGGACCCGACGGGGCTGTTCTCGTTCGGCAAGTGGGTCAAGCAGAAGGCGAGCTCGGCCTGGCGATCGACGACGCGGTTCGTGAACAAGTACCAGGCGGAGATCGTCGGCGGGATCGTCGGGGGAGTCGTCACCGGCGGATGCCTCGCGGCGTCGTGGGGCGTGGGCAGCGTCGGGTGTGCAGCCTTGGGTGGCGCCGCTGCCAGCGCTGCAACAAATCTGTGGCGCTCGCAGGTCCAGAAGACGCAGGCGTTCTCATGGGCAGCCCTCGCTCGTGACACCGCCGTCGGGGCGATCGCTGGCGCGGCTGGCGGACTGATCGGCAAGGCCGCGGTCGCCGTCGCGCCGGCCGTCAGACGGGGCGCTGCTGCCCTCGCTACACGCGCCGCGGTTCTGCTCAGCAAGCGAGCGCCGCAGTAGCAAAGGCGGGTCAAGCGGTTGCGGCTGCGGCCCGTACGGTGGTCAGGCGCGCTACGGCGAAGTCGGTACCCTCAGCCAATGTCCGTTTCAGTCAGAGTTCAGTAAATGGGGCCGCGAAGATCGAGTCGAGCATGAGCAGTCGCGGTTGGTCAGGCGATCCGATCGATGCCGTTAGGATGCCGGATGGAGGTCTCACATCGGTGGACAACACCCGGCTACTCGCGGCGAAGCGGAACTGATGGCAGATCTATTGACGACTGAAGAGCTCCCAGTCGGATTTTGGTATCCGCCTTCTTTTGCGCGGATAGTTGAACTCGGCTTGACCAACCTCGAGCCCTGGCACATTCTTGAGGGCGCCGAATTACGCGAACGCCGCTCGGGCTTGAAGCGACGCTTTCCATCGCGCGACCTTGTCCCATTCGCGCGGCGACAGGACACCGACGACGTTGCGTGCTGGGAGCCAGAAGACCGCGGGAGGCGTGTCGTGGTTATCCACGACTTCGCATCACCGGGGTGGGAAGATCGTGCGGAGTATGACGGATTTCACGAGTGGCTGCGCCAGGCCGTCGAGGACCTGATCGACTTTGAGTGACCTGAGCCGCGCGGTCTCTCACGCTCTTCGCCATGAGCCCTGGGTATTCGAGCTCGAATTGGACGCCGATGGTTGGACTTCACTCGATTCCTTGGTCGAAGCGTTGCGCCGAGAGCCGGCGTGGTCCGCGTTAGACGTAAAAGGCGTCGTCGAGATGGTCGCTGGCGCATCCAAGAAGCGGCACGAGATCGAGGGTGATCGAATTCGTGCCCTCTATGGTCATTCGGTCCCTGGCCGCATCTCAAAGACTCCTGCGGCCCCGCCAAATCTACTGTTCCATGGCACGTCGCCGCGAAGTTCGAGGACGATCTTAATAGACGGTCTCTGGCCCATGGAACGCCAGTATGTCCATCTTTCGGTGGATCGGGAGACTGCTCGCGAAGTGGGTCGACGCAAGTCCCCGGACCCGGTGGTTCTCGCGATCGACGCTCAGCGCGCCCACCACGAAGGTGCGAGGTTCTACCGCGGGAACGACAGGGTGTGGCTCGCAGACAGCGTCCGCTCCTACTTCATTGCGGAACTCCCCCCCCGCGTAGCGGGCCCGGCCTGGCGATCATCCTGACTAGTTGTGGTGTGACCTTCAGCGCCGGTTCCCGTACCCCTCCGTTTCTACTCATCGGCGCATCGATCTTCGGGCCGCGTCCGGTTTCGAGCCCGAGGTGTCGTCAAGTTGAAGCAGGTGTGGGGTCCCGGTCGCCACCAACCCCAGCGGATGCCACCCTCGCTGCATGACCGGAGACGTCCAGCACGCAGCCGCCCGCGCCGGTGACCACCCGATCCTGGAGAAGGGTGCCCGCCTCGGCTACGCCGCGAGCGGCGTGCTGCACCTGCTCCTCGCCTGGGTGACCGTCCAGCTCGCCTGGACCTCGGGCGGCGAGCAGGCCGACCAGCAGGGCGCGCTCCAGCAGGTCGCCGGGAACGGCTTCGGCCAGGTGCTGCTGTGGGTGCTGCTGGTCGGGTTCGTGCTGCTGGCGCTGTGGCAGGCGACCGAGGCGATCGCCTGGGGTGAGACCGCCGACCGCCTGAAGGCCGCGGCGAAGGCCGTGACGTACGCGGTGCTCGCGTTCACCACGGTGTCGGTGCTGACGAACCAGTCGTCGGGCGGGTCCGGCGGCGCGACCTCCGGGCTGCTGTCCTCGGGGTTCGGGCGGGTGCTCGTCGGGCTCGTCGGGGTGGGCGTCGTCGCCGTGGCGGGGTACCACGTCGTCAAGGGCTGGAAGGAGAAGTTCCTGGAGGACCTCGAGTCCAGCCCCGCGCCGTGGGTGCGGAAGGCCGGGAAGGTCGGCTACATCGGCAAGGGCGCGGCGCTGGCGGTCGTCGGGGTGCTGCTCGTGGTCGCCGCCGTGCAGGCCGACCCGGAGAAGGCCGAGGGCCTGGACGCGGCGCTGCACGCGCTCGCGGACCTGCCGTTCGGCGCGGTGCTGCTGACGCTCGTCGCGCTCGGGTTCGCCGCGTACGGGGTATACGCGTTCGGCCGGGCGCGGCACGCGAAGGTCTGACCCCTTCTCCGGGGCGCGGCGCGGGACTAGCGTCGCGCGCATGGGCCAGGTCATCGCCTCGGCGACCACGTCGCTCGACGGCTTCATCGCGCGGCACGACCACGGGATCGACGAGCTGTTCGGCTGGTACGACGCCGGCGACGTCGTGGTGGAGAACCACGGCGACCTGCCGCCGTTCCGGCTGACGGAGGAAAGCGCCGCGTACTGGCTGGCGTGGCGGGAGCAGCTGGGGGCGCTGGTCGTGGGGCGCGAGCTGTTCGACCTCACCGACGGCTGGGGCGGGAAGCACCCGCTGGGCGTGCCGTTCGTGCTGCTCACGCACCGGCCGGTCCGGGAGTCGGCGGCGCTGGGGTCGCCCGACCTGGTGGTCATGCACGAGGGCGTCCTGGAGGCGGTCGCCGCGGCGCAAGAGCTCGCGGGGGACAAGGTCGTCGGCGTCGCGGCCGGGACGATCGCGTCCCAGGTGCACGCCGCCGGGCTGCTCGACGCGGTGAACGTCGACCTGGTGCCGGTGTTCCTCGGGTCGGGTCGGCCGTACTTCACGGCGCAGGCCGGCGGGCCCGTGCCGCTCGGCGACCCCACGGTGGTGGTGCCGTCGCGCGGGGTCACGCACCTCAGCTTCCCCGTCCGGCGGTGAGGTCGGCAGAAGACGGCGAGGTCGTCACGAACGTCTGACGACCTCGCCGCGATGTGACGACCTCGGCGTGGCCCGCGGGGTCAGTGGACCTCGTGCACCCGGTGGTGCAGGTGCGCCACCCCGTTCGCGAACCGCTCCAGGTCCAGCAGCTCCAGGTCGACGCGCACGTCCCGCGGCAGCGCCCGGGTCCCGCCGCCGACCAGGACCGGCGACACGAACAGGTGCACCTCGTCCACCAGCCCGGCGCGCAGCGCCAGGCCGGCGAGGTGCGCGCCGCCGACCAGCACGTCGTGCGGCGAGCTGTGCAGCAGCCGGCGCACCGCCTCGGGGTCGAAGGTCGGCTCCACCTGGGTGCGCGCGCTGCGCGGCGTGGTGAGGGTGGTCGAGTAGACGACCTTGTGCGCCGCGCGCCAGAGCTGGGCGTAGTCCTGGACGGCGGGCGGCTCGTCGGCGGTCTCCATCGTCTCCCACGCGACCATCACGTCGTAGAGCCGGCGCCCGTACAGGTACGTCCCGACGCCGCGGTGCAGCTCGTTGACCCGCTGGTGCACCGCCTCGTCCGGCATGCTCCAGTCGAACCGGCCGTCGCGGTCGGCGACGAACCCGTCGAGCGACGTGATCGCGGAGTAGACGAGCCTGGCCATGGCCGACCTCCCGACGTGGGCGGGTCCCGCGACGCCGCGGGTCAGGGCACCAGGACAGCACACCGGGATGCGCCGCGCCCGTAGGGTCGGGGCATGAGCCTCGACGTCGGCGTCCTGCTGCCCCGTGACCTGCCCGCCCGCCAGGTGCTGCCCTACGCGCGACGCGCCGACGAGCTCGGGTTCGCCGAGCTCTGGGTGGTCGAGGACCTCGGGTTCCGCGGCGGGATGGCGCAGGCCGCGGCGGCGCTCGCGGTGACGGAGCGGATCCGCGTCGGCGTCGGCATCCTGCCGGTCGGCGCGCGCAACGTGGCGTTCGCGGCGATGGAGGCGGCGACGGTCGCGGAGCTGTTCCCGGGCCGGCTGCACCTCGGCATCGGCCACGGGATGCCGGACTGGATGCGGCAGGCCGGTGCGTGGCCGGCCAGCCCGCTGACCGCGTTCGAGGAGTACGTGACCGCGCTGCGCGCGCTGCTGCGCGGCGAGGAGGTGACCGTCGACGGCCGGTACGTGCGGCTGGACGGCGTGCGGCTGGAGACCCCGCCGTCCGAGGTGCCGCCGGTGCTGGCGGGGGTGCGCGGGCCGAAGTCGCTCGCCGCGGCCGGCCGGTGCGCCGACGGGACCGTGCTCGCGGAGCCGGTGGGTCCCGAGTACCTGGCCGCGGCGATCGCGCAGATCGGCCACGCGCCGGACCACCGGGTGGTGGCGTACGAGGTCGCGGCCGTCGACGCCGACGCGTCCGCCGCGCGGGACCGGGTGCGGCCCGCGCTGGCCTGGGTCGGCGACCCGGGCTGGGCGCCGCACATCGACCCGATGGACTTCGCGGCGGAGTTCCGCGGCCTGCGCGACCGGACCCCGGACCGGGCGGAGTTCGCGGCCGCGCTGCCGGACGCCTGGGTCGACCGGCTCGCGGTCGTCGGGACGCCGGAGCAGGCCCGGGCGCGGCTGGACGGGCTCGCGCTGGCCGGCGCCGACGCGGTGGTGCTCGCGCCCGCGGGTCCGGACCCCCTCGCGGCCCTCGAGGGGCTCGCGGCGGTGCTGTGAGCGTGCTCGCCCGGCTGGTCCGTGCGGCACCCGCCGCGGCGCTGGCGCTCGCGCTGGTCGGGGGCTGCGCGGCGGGTGGCGGCGCGGACGACGGCGCGCGTGGTGCCGACGTCGCCGCCGACGGGCCCGGCTCGGCGGACGCGGACGCGGGCGAGCCGACCCGCGCCGCCTCCGACGAGCCCCACCCCGGCGGTCCGCCGGCGGGCGTCGTCGTCGACTACCAGCTCGGGGGCGGCTACCCCGTCCCGGACGGTGTCGGCGGCGTGGTCCGCGACGTCACCGACGAGCCCGAGCCCGGCCTCTGGTCCGCCTGCTACGTCAACGGGTTCCAGACCCAGCCCGGCGACCGCGAGGCGTGGCTCGCCGACCACCCCGACCTGGTGCTGCGCGACGACGCGGGGGAGCCCGTCGTCGACGAGGGCTGGCCGGACGAGCTGCTGCTCGACACGACGACCGCGGCGAACCGGGCGGCGCTCGCGGACCTCCTCGGCGCGCAGGTCCGGGCGTGCGCCGAGCGCGGGTTCGTCGCGGTCGAGCTCGACAACCTCGACTCGTGGACCCGGTCCGGCGGCCGGCTCGACGAGGACGGCGCGGTCGACCTGGCCGCCCGGCTGGTGGCGGTCGCGCACGACGCGGGGCTCGCGGCGGGGCAGAAGAACACCCCGCAGCTCGGGGCTCGCGGGCGGGACGAGGCGGGCTTCGACTTCGCGGTGGCGGAGGAGTGCGCGCAGTACGACGAGTGCGCGGCGTACACGGACGTCTACGGCGCCGCGGTGCTGGACATCGAGTACACCGACGACGGCTTCGCGGCGGCCTGCGCCGACCCGGACCGGGCGCCGTCGACGATCCGCCGCGACCGGGACCTGAGCACGTCGGACGACCCGGCGCACGTCTTCGACGCCTGCTGACGGGACCGCGCCCGGCCGGCGGCCCGGCTGATCCCCGCCCGGTTCTCTCGCCGCACCCTGATCGATCGGGCGACCGTGCGAGAAAGAGCCGGGGACCAGGGGCGCCGGGCTGCAGCCCGCACGACGACGGCCCCCCGACCCGATCCGCGGGTCGAGGGGCCGTCGTGCGGCAGGGCGTGTCAGCGCTGCGCGCGCACCCGGCGGGCGACGAGCACGAGCGCGCCGCCGGTCAGGAGCATCAGCCACGCCCCGGCCATCACGAGCCCGGACTGCGCGCCGGTGACGGCGAGCTCCGGGTCCGCGGCGGCGGGCGTCGCGCCCGCGGCGGGCACCGCGAGCTCGACCGGGAGCGTCGCCCACCGGCCGGAGGTCCCGCCGGTGGCGATCACGGTGTGCGCGCCCGACGGCACGTCGGCCGGGATGTCGGCGAGCAGCCGCGCGACGCCGTCGGCGCCGGCGACGGCCGTGCCGAGGAACACCGGGTCGGAGTGCAGGTAGAACGCCACGGTCTCCCCGGGCTCGAAGCCCTCGGCGACCAGCTGCATCTGCTGCCCCGGGGCCGTGGCGGCCTTCGGGGTGTCCAGCGTCGCGGTCGGCAGCGCGCCGACCCGGGTGGGCTCGCCGCCGACCGTCACGGTGATCGTGCGGGTCGTCGCGGCCGCCTCCGAGGTCTCCGGCAGCTCCAGGACGAGGGTGTGGGTGCCCGGGGCCAGGACCGGCAGGGTGACCCGGACGCGGCCGTCGGCCGGGACGTCGCCCCGGACGAGGACCGTGTCGCCCTCGCGGACCAGCCAGGTGGTCGGCCGCGGCGAACCGCCGACGGTGACCTCGAAGGTGCCCGGCGTGGCGACCGGGACGTCGAGCCGCTCGGGCGCGGTCACGGTGGCCGCCGGCTTGGTGACGGTCACGGTGCCGGTGCCGGTGGCGGCGCGGTACGGGCCCGACGAGCCGGAGGAGGCTCGCGCGTAGCTGTGCTGGTCGCTCGCGGGGGCGTAGGTCGCGGTGGCGGTCCACCGGCCGACTCCCAGGCCCGGGACCACGACGGACGCGGTGCCCTTCGCGCCGAGCGCGACCTCGTCGAGGACGACCGGCGCGCCGCCGCCCTGCGGGGTCAGGGTGACCTGCACGCCGCCGGTGGGGACGGGACCGCCCTTCGGGCCGGCGACGGTCACGGGCACGGTGGCGTCCCGGCCCACGACGATGGTGGAGGACCCGACGGTGACGGTCGGCGTCGCCTGGGCCACGGTCGCCCAGGCGCTGCCGTACTCCTGGCCGTAGCCGGCGGCGGTGACGCGGACCTCGAGCCAGGTCTCCTGACCCAGGTCGCGGGTGCCGGGGGTGAAGGTGGCCTGCTCGGAGCGGAGCTCGCCGTCGACGTACCACTGGTGCGCGAAGGACGCGCCGGCGGGCCAGCCGGACGGCACCGAGGTGAGGGTGCTGCCGGCGGTGGCGACGCCGTCCGTGGTGCCGGTGATCGCGACCGCGCCGGACATCGTGCCCGGCAGCACGACGGGGGCGTTGGTGCTGACCGTGCGGGGCGCCAGCGGGGCGCGGGTGCCGGTGACCTCGGCGTGGATGGCGGTGCCCAGGTCGGCGGGCGTGGGCGTGTACGTCGGGCCGGTGGCCAGCGTGACGCCGTCCGCGTTCTTCCACGCGTAGGTGAGCGTGAGCCCGTCCGCCTCGGACGGCGCCCAGCCGTGGGTGCCGACCGTCACCGGCGCGCCGACCGTCGGCGTGCTCGTGAGGCCGACGACGCCCGGGGTGATCGCCGTGACCGGGTCGATGCCGACGTAGCCGGAGGCGGAGGGCGCGTACCCGGAGGTGCCGGTGTAGGCCGCGACGACGCTGGTCGGGCCGGTGATCGTGCGCGTCGTCGTGGCGGTGCCGCCGGACAGCGGGACGGTCACGTTCTCGGTGCCGCCGATGGTGAAGACGACGTCACCCGCGGGGACGCCGGGGACGGTGGCGGTGAAGGTGACCTGGTCGCCGGTGACGACGCCGGCCGTGCGGGACGCGGTGAGCGTCGTGGTGGTCGCGACGTCCTGCTGGACCGGCCCGTCGAGCTCGACCGTCCGGTTCGCCGGGAAGTACCCGTCCTCGCGGAACGGGCAGCGCAGGTGCAGGTTGTACAGGCCGGGGTCGACGTCGGCGTAGTCGACCGTGAACGTCCCGGCGCGCTGCGTGGGCGTGTTGGTCGTCAGGGTGACCCCGCCGGACACGCCGGTCTCCTCGCCCGTCCACGTCCAGAGCGACCAGTCGGCGCCGCGCGCGGTGTCGCCCTCGTCGAGCTGGCAGGAGAACTGGTAGGTCACCTGCTCGCCGGCCGCCTCGGTGCCCGAGGCGACGGAGAGCGACGAGGTGTGGGCGAGGGCGGCGGGCGCCGAGAGCAGCACCGCGGCGACCGCGGCGACCGCGGTCAGGGCGGCGGGGCGCCGGAGGCGCCGGTGGAGGAGGCGTGGCATGAGGTCCCCGGGGTCGGTGGGTCGCGATCGACGGCCCCATCGGCAGTCGGTGCCGCCCGGAGCGGAAATCCGCTCGGGACGTTCGCGCCCGCGGGTGCTAGCACCCAGGCCGCACGACGACGGCCCCCCGACCCGGTCCGCGGGTCGAGGGGCCGTCGTGCGGCAGGGCGTCAGCGCAGGGCGCGCACCCGGCGGGTGACGAGCACCAGGGCGCCGCCGACCGCGACGAGGAACGCCGCGGCCAGGCCGAGGGCGCCGCCCTCGGAGCCGGTCACCGCGAGCTCACCGGCACCGGTCGCCGCCGGCGTGACGGCCGCCGGGGCCGCCGCGACCGGGGCGGACACCGGGGTGACCTCGGTCGGCGCGGGGACGGCGAGCTGCACCGCCAGCGTGGCCCAGCGGCCGGTGGTGCCGCCGGTGGCGTACACCGTGTGCGCGCCCGTGGGGACGTCGCCGGGCACGGTCGCCATCAGCCGGGCGACGCCGTTCGCGTCCGCGACGGCGGTGCCGAGGAACACCGGGTCGGAGTGCAGGTAGAACGCGACCGTCTCACCGGGCTGGAAGCCCTCGGCGACGAGCTCCATCTGCTGCCCCGGGGCCGTGGCGGCCTTCGGGGTGTCGAGCGCGGCGGACGGCGTGGTGCCGGTCCGGACGGGCTCGCCGACGACGGTGACCGTGATGGTCGTCGAGCCGGCCGCCGACCACGCGGTGGCGGGCACCTCGAGCACGAGGGTGTGCGTGCCGGCGCTCAGCACCGGCACCGTGACGGCGAACCGCCCGTCGTGGGTCGAGCCGTGGCCCAGGACCGTCGTGCCCTCGCGGAGGGTCCACGAGCCGGGGAGCACGGAGCCCTGCACGGAGACCTTCGCGTCGAACGTCGAGCGCATCGCGACCGGGACCGTGAGCGTGGCCGGGGCGGTGACGGTGGCGGCGCCGGGCAGGACCTTCAGGGTGCCCTCGCCCTGCGCGAACGTGTAGCCGCCGAACGAGGCGGTCAGGATCGAGAAGGAGCGCGCCCACATCTGGTCGCCCGTGTAGGACGCGGTCAGCTCGTAGGAGCCGGCCGGGAGATTCGGGATGCGGTAGGTGGCGACCCCGTTCTGGAGCGACTGGCCGGTGAGCGGCTGGCTGTAGCCGTTGCCGTGCACGTAGAGGTCGACGGGGCCCGTGACCTGGGGACCCTTGGCCGGACCCTTGACCGAGATCGTCACGGTCGCGCCGGCGCCGGCGGTGATGGTCGGGGCGGACACGGTGACCGTGGGCTGCGCCTGGACCCAGCCGGCCGAGCGCACCGACTTGTACGTCTCGTAGCCCTCGGCGCGCACCTCGAACTCGAGGTCGACGAACTGGCCGATCTGGCCGGCGGCCGGGGTGAACGTCCGGCCCGAGCCGACCTGCACGCCGTCGACCGTCCAGCGGACGGTGTACTCGGCGCCGGGCGCGAAGCCGGTCGGCGTCGCCGTGTACTCCTTGCCGTAGGCCAGCTCGTAGCCGTTGCCGCCGTCGACCTGGAACCAGCCCTCGGGCATCGGCTTCAGGCCCGAGTCGTCGTCGGAGTCGTCCGAGTCGTCGGAGTCGTCCGGGACGGTCGGGTCGATCGTGTTCCAGGCGACGATCGTGCCGGCGCCGCGGGTGCTGCCGTCGGGCGACGTCGGGTCGGCGACCAGGTAGATCATCCGGTTGAGGGCCGTAGGCGTGTAGGTCGTGCCCTCGCCGACGACCGGGCCGTCCCAGTCGTCGAGCCGCCACTCGTAGGTGAAGGTGGTGCCGGCCATCCAGTTGGTGGTCGGGCGCACGGTGATCGGCGTGCCGATGGTGGCGACCGGGTCGCCCCACTCGTCCGTGGTGGTGCCGGAGAAGACGAAGTCGGTCCACTCGTCCGGCGCCTCGACGCGGTCGTCCGGCTGCGGGTCGTTGTCGACCGGCGTGGTGGGCTGCGGCGTGCCGGGGCCGGCGGCGGGCGCCTCGGCGAGCACGACGCCGAGGTTCTCCGTGAGGACGGGGTGGAACCCGCCGTCGGAGTACGCGATCACCGTGAGCACGAGCTGCTTGCCGACGTCGTCGGTCGTCGGGGTGAACTGGGCGGAGTTCCCGCGCCACCCGCCGTCCGTGCGCCAGTCCCAGGAGTACTCCGCGCCCTCGGGCGTCGGCTCGGTGCGCGAGAGCGTGAGCGCCTGGCCCACGACGGCGACCCGGTTGCCCTGCTGGTCGAGGGAGTAGCCCGAGACGCTGAAGCCGCCGGCGGAGAACGACGGACCGGTGTCGCCAGAGCCCTGGTCGGTGTCCGGGGCGTCCTGCTCGGGCGTGGTGGTGCCGGTGGACGGCTGGTCGGCGACCGGCGTGGTGTCGTCCGGGACGTCGGTGTCGGACGTGTCGCCCTGCACCGGCGTGTCCGGCGTCGGCGAGGCGTCCTGCTCGGAGCCCGACCCGGACGAGACCGGGGTCGGCTCGACCGGCGTGGTCGAGCTCTCGTCCTGGGTGTCGGGCTGCGGCTGCGGGTCCGGCTGCGGGTCGGCGGGAAGCGGGTCGGCGGGCTGCGGGTCGGCGATGGGCTGCGTCTCGACGACGGCGTTCGGGTCGGTCTCGCCCTCGTCGGCGACCGCGGCGCCTGCCGGGATCAGCATCGCCGCGACGACCGCGGCGGTCGCGAGGGCGACGGGGCGCTTCAGGCGCCCGGATCGCGTGCGCGAAGTGTGCACTGGGTTCTCCCCCTGTCGGACGGGGGCGACCCCCGTGTTCGTGGACGGGGGGCTCATCGGCGGTCCGGGGGAGGGCTGCAGGAGAACTGAGGGACGGCGTCGGGCGGGTGGGTGCTGGCACCCCCGCCGGGCCGAGGCCGCTGGTGGCGGGCCTGCCCGCGCGGGCGGCGAGGGGCCGACGTACCGTGAGCCGATGGCGATCGGAGACGACTCCGGCCTCGACGACGGCCGGGTGCTGGTGCGCGGGGACCTCGTGGTCGAGGTGCCCGCGCGGTGCGTGCGCGTGGCGGACCGCCCGGTGCCGCTGACCCGCAGCGAGTTCGAGATCCTCGTGGCGCTCGCGGAGCGCGCCGGTCAGCCGGTGTCGAAGGACGAGCTCGCGGTGGCGGTCGCGGTCCACGGGCCGCACGCGGTGCCGACGCCGACGGACGCGGACCGGCGCAGCATCGAGGTGCACATGGCGAACCTGCGCCGGAAGCTCGCGGACGGGTCGGGGGACCGGACCGCGATCAGCACCGTGCGCGGCCTGGGCTACCGGCTCGCGCCCGAGGTCCGGGTCCCGGAGCAGCGCGACGGCACCGCGGGCTGAGCCGCGCCGCCACCGCGCCGCACCGGTCGCCGGGGTGGTCGGGTCAGCGGGTCGCCGCGGCGAGCGCGGCGCGCAGCCCCTCGGCGTCGAGCTCGGCACCGTACGCGGGGGTGTCCCGCTGGAACCGCCAGCCCTCGGACAGCGGGCCCGCGTCCACGACGTCGAAGCCCCAGCGGTCGATGAGCGCGGTGACCTCGGCCTTGGCGTCCGCGTCGTCCCCCGCGATGGCGAGCGCACGGCGGCCGGGCGTCCCGGCGGGCGCGCCCTTCGACCCGAGGTCGGCGGCGGTGATGTGGTTGAACGCCTTCACCACGCGGGCGCCGCCCAGGTGGTCGGCCAGCAGCTCGGCGCTGGTGGTCGAGCCGTCGTCGAGCGCGGCCACGTGGCCGTCGCGCTCCCAGTAGTAGTTGTTCGTGTCGATGACGACCTTGCCCGCCAGCGGCTCGGCGGGGACCTGCGCGTAGGCGTGGAACGGCACGGTGACGACGACGACGTCGCCGTCGGTCGCGGCCTCCTCGGCGGTACCGGCGCGCGCGCCGTCGCCGAGCTCGGACACCAGGTCGACGAGGGTGTGCGGACCGCGCGAGTTGCTGAGGACGGGCGTCTGCCCGTGCTGGACGGCCAGGCGGGCGAGCGCTCCGCCGATGTGGCCGGCGCCGATGAATCCGATCGTGGTCATGCCGGGCCAACGCCGGAGGGCGCGCCCGTTGTTCCTGGTCAGCCGACCCGGTTCCGCCGTGGGGAAAATCCGTTGGTGCGCGCGCCGGGGCGGACGTACCGTCGAGGCACACGGGAAGGAGGTGGTCCGAGACATGAAGTCTTCTTGGACGCGTGAGGTGACTGCCCGCTAGTCGCGGACAGCAGTGTTCGGACGGATTGCGATCCGTTCGCCGCGCCGCCGGTCCGACCGGTGACCGCGACGGGCGAATCCCCGCAGTCACCGCAGCCCGTGGGAGCCGCGAGCTCGTCCTTCGCGGCAGGGCCCTCCAGCAGGAGGCCCGGCCCACGGGCTGTTCCCTGCCCGCGTGCGGAAGCCGCGGACCGCGCGGCGGACGCCGCGGACGGCACGGCCCCCGCAGCAGGCGTCAGCCGGCCCCGAGCCGCGCCAGCAGCCCCGCGCGCACCGCCGGCCACTCGTCCGGCAGGATCGAGAAGTACGCGGTGTCGCCCCGCGAGCCGTCGGGCGCGAGCCGGTGGTTCCGCAGCACGCCCTCGGGCACGGCGCCGAGCCGGGTGATCGCCGCGACCGAGCGGGTGTTCCGGGTGTCGGCCCGCAGCGCGACCCGCGCGCACCCCCAGACGTCGAAGGCGTGCTCGAGCATGAGCAGCTTGCAGGCCGGGTTGTTCGACGTGCCCCACCAGCGCGGCGCGAAGAACGTGTGCCCGATCTCGACGCGCGGCACCCGCAGGTCCCGGTCGTAGAACGACGTGCTGCCCCGGACCTCGCCGGTCGCGGCGTCGAGCGCGGCGAACGCCAGCCGGCCCGGTGCGTCGTGGGCGCGCTCGATCTCGGCGCGCCACCCATGCACGCCGACGGGGAGCGCGGAGGACATCCCGGCCCACACCCGGCCGTCGACGAACGCGGCGAGCGCCTCGGCGTGCGGGAGGTCGAGCGGGACGAGGCGGGCGCCGTGGCCCTCGAGGGTGACGTCGTGCAGCACGCGGTGAGCATGCCGCACGGAGCCCCTTGCCGTCGATGGCTAATGGCATTAGCCTGTGGGCTATGGACAACAACGACGCACGACGCACGCTGCACCTGCCGCGGCCCGAGGGGAGGGTCGCCTACGACGACGCCGGTACCGGTCCGCTCGTCGTCATGGTCCCCGGGATGGGCGACCTGCGGTCCACCTACGACGAGCTCCGGTCCGCCCTGCTCGGTGCCGGCTACCGGGTCGTCACCACCGACCTGCGCGGGCACGGCGACTCCGACGCCGGGTTCACGACGCACGGCGACGAGGCGACCGCGGGCGACGTCGTCGTGCTGGTCGAGCACCTGGCCGCGGGGCCCGCGGTGCTGGTCGGCAACTCGATGGGCTCGTCGGCGGCGGCCGTCGTCGCGGCCGACCGGCCGGACCTGGTCCGCGGGCTGGTCCTGCTGGCGCCGTTCCTGCGCGACCCGCAGCTCCCGGGCGCGGTGCGCGCCGTGATGCCGCTGGTCTACCGGGCGATGCTCGCCGCCCCGTGGGGCGCCGCGGCGTGGACGGCCTACTACCGCTCGCTCAACAAGGGCACCCGGTCGGCGCGGCTGGACGCGCACACGGCGGCGATCCGGGCGAGCCTGCGCCGCCCCGGCTACCTGCGGGCCTTCCGGGACCTGGCGCTGGCGCTCACGCACGCGCCCGTCGAGGCCCGCGTGCCCCGCATCCAGGCGCCCGCGCTCGCGGTCGTCGGCGCGCTCGACCCCGACTGGAAGGACCCCGCGGCCGAGCTCGCGTGGGTCCGCGAGGCGATCGGCGCCCGGGGCCTGCTGGTCGAGGACGCCGGGCACTACCCGCAGCACCAGACCCCCGAGGTCGTGGGCGAGGCGGTGCTCGCGCTGCTGGCGGACGTCGCCCCGGTCGCACCCGGCGCGCCGGCCGACGGGGTCGCCGGTGCCTAGGGCCGGCCTGTCCCCAGAGGCGGTCGTCCGGATCGCGCTCGACCTGGTGGACGACGGCGGGCCCACCGGATTCGCCGACCTCACGCTCGCGAAGGTGGCCGCCGCGGCCGGGGTCGCGACGCCGAGCCTCTACAAGCACGTGGGGTCGCTCGCCGCGCTCCGCCGCGAGGTCGCCGTGCAGACGGTGCAGGACCTCGCCGCGCGGCTGGTCGACGCGACCGTCGGCCGGTCCGGTCCCGACGCGCTCCGGGCGCTGGCCGGCGCGATGCGCGACTACGCGCACGCCCACCCCGGGCGGTACGCCGCCGTGCAGGTGGCGCCCGACCCGGCGGACCCCGACGCCGGCGCCCTGGCTGCCGCGGCGGCCCGCACCGTGGACGTGATCGCGGCCGCGCTGCGCGGCTTCGACCTGCCCGAGGAGCGGTCGGTCGACGCCGTGCGGGCGGTCCGGGCGGGGGTGCACGGGTTCGTCACGCTCGAGCTCGGGGGCGGGTTCCGGCTGCCGCAGGACCGGGACCGCAGCTTCGACGTCCTGGTCGGGATGCTCGTGGCGGGCGTCGCGGCGCTCGCGGCCGACCGCCCCGGGGCCCCGGGCTGAGCCGGACCCGCGCCGCGTCTAGGGTGGGCGCGTGGCCGAGCTGAAGACACCCCGCGAGATCGAGGCGATGCGGGCGGCGGGCGCCTTCGTGGCCCGCGTGCTGAGCAGCCTGCAGGACGTGGCCCGGGTGGGCATGACGCTGAAGGAGCTCGACGCGCACGCCCACCGCCTGATCGACGACGCCGGCGCGCACTCCGTGTACCTCGGGTACCACCCGTCGTTCGGCGCGATGCCGTACCCCGGCGTGCTGTGCACCAGCGTGAACGACGCCGCGCTGCACGGCCTGCCGTCGGAGCAGGTGCTCGCGGACGGCGACGTGCTGAGCATCGACTTCGCCGCGCAGGTGAACGGCTGGGTGGCCGACTCCGCGCTCACGTTCCAGCTCGGCACGCCCGACCCCGACTCCCAGCGGCTGATCCGGGTCACCGAGGAGGCGCTCGCGGCCGGCATCGCGCAGGCGCGCCCGGGCAACCGGATGGGCGACATCTCCGCGGCCATCGGCGAGGTCGGCCGCGCGGCGGGCCTCGGCATCAACGCCGACTTCGGCGGGCACGGGGTCGGGCGCACGATGCACGAGGAGCCGCACGTGCCGAACCTCGGGCGCCGCGGCACCGGCATCAAGCTCAAGGCCGGGCTGGTCATCGCGATCGAGCCGTGGTTCATGGCCGGGGGCGACGGCTACGTCATCGACCCCGACGGCTGGACGATCCGGACCGCCGACGGCTCCCGCGCCGCGCACGCGGAGCACACGGTCGCGATCACGTCCGACGGCCCGCTGGTGCTCACGGCCCGCAAGGGCTGACCCGCGGCGGGACGCGCACGCCGCGCGGGGTGTCGCGCCCGCGGAGCCGGCGCCCTGCCGATCCGACGCGCCCGCCGAGCCGACGCGCCCGCCGAGCCGACGCGCCCGCCGAGCCGGCGCGCCCGTCGAGCCGGCGCGCCGCCGATCCGACGCGCGGCCGACGTCCCGCGTTCACCCCGCCGACGCCCCCCGGCCAGCGCCGTCGGCGACGGTGACGTGGACGCCCGTCGCGGTCGCGCGGACGCCTGGACGGGCGGGGGCGGCGCACGCTCGGGGGAGGTCGGGCGCCGCCCCCGTCGCGTCGTGCCGGCGGGACCGGCGGGACCCGCGGGTCACGCGCGCAGGTGCGCCCACTCGCCGGGGTTGACCGTCAGCCACTCCCCGAGGGACTGCGCGGGCCGGCCCGACAGGCGGCGCACGATCGGCGACGGGGTCGCGAGCTCGCCGGCGGCGATCGCCGTGTAGGAGGACACCCAGCCGTCCACCTCCCACGGCTCGGCGTCGTAGACCGCGCGGGACGCGTAGGCCTCCTCGACCGTCTCGGGGTGGTACGTGATCTCCCGCCCGGTCGCGGAGGACAGCACCTGCGCCGCCTCCGCGAGGGTGTACCCGCTGGGGCCGGTGACGTCGTAGGTGGCGCCGTCGTGCGCGTGCGCCCGCTCGTCGAGCAGCACCGCCGTGGCCACGTCCGCGACGTCGTCGTGCGCGACCGCCGCGACCAGGCCGTCGCCCGCCGGCCCGCGGATCACGCCGTCCTCGCCCACGAACCGCACGATCGCGTCGTGGTAGAGGCAGTCCCGCAGGAACGTGAAGCGCAGGCCGGAGGCGCGGATGTGCTCCTCCGTGACCCAGTGGTCCCGGGCGAACGTGAACGTCGCGTCGGGCGCCGCGCCCATGAACGACAGGTAGACCACCCGCTCCACCCCGGCGTCGACCGCCGCGTCCACGGCGGCGCGGTGCTCGGTGACCCGGTCCGCTGACTCGCGCCCGGAGACCAGGAACACCGTGCGCGCGCCCGCGAACGCCGCGCGCATCGAGGCCACGTCGCGGTAGCCGGGGCTGAGGGCGACCTCGGTCTCGGTGCCCGGGATCGTCGGGGCGCGGTCGGCGGAGCGGACCACCAGGCGCTGGTGCGCCCCCTCCGCGGCGAGCCGCACGGCCAGCCGCCGGCCCACCCGCCCCGAGGCGCCCGTCACCACGATCAGGTCGTCGTCCATGCGTCTCCTCCGCACCGGTCGGCCCGCGGGACGCGTGCCCCGGGTGGCAGCGACGGTAGCGGTGCGGGGGCCCGTCGGCGACGGGGGTGCGAGGCAACCCTGACGCCGCGTGAGAGTACGATCCGGTCGGCCCCCACCCGACCTCGAACGGATCCCGCGTGCCCGCGACCCCCCAGCCCGCTCCCGCGCCGCCCGACGGTGCGCACCCCGCCGTCCCCGAGGCGGACGCCTCGTGGTCGGTGCGCACGGCGCTGCGCTCGCCGGCCCGGCTGCGGACCGAGGTGCTCGGCGGGCTGGTGGTGGCCCTCGCGCTGATCCCGGAGGCGATCTCGTTCTCGATCGTCGCCGGCGTCGACCCGCGGGTCGGGCTGTTCTCGTCGTTCGTGATGGCGGTGTCGCTCGCGTTCCTCGGCGGCAGGCCGGCGATGATCTCCGCCGCGACCGGCGCCGTGGCGCTGGTGGTGGCCCCGGTCGTGCGGGACCACGGCGTGCCGTACCTGCTGGCGACCGTCGTCCTGGGCGGCGTGATCCAGGTGGCGCTGGGGCTGCTCGGGGTGGCGCGGCTGATGCGGTTCATCCCGCGGTCGGTGATGGTCGGGTTCGTCAACGCGCTGGCGATCCTGGTCCTCGTCGCCCAGCTGCCGCACCTGGTCGACGTGCCGTGGGTGGTCTACCCGCTCGTGGCGGCGGGGATCGCGATCATCGCGCTGCTGCCCCGGCTCACGACCGTCGTCCCGGCACCGCTGGTCGCGATCGTGCTGCTGACGGTCGTGACCGTCGTCGCCGGGCTGGCCGTCCCGCGGGTGCGGGACCAGGGCGAGCTGCCGGACAGCCTGCCGTCGTTCCTGCTGCCCGACGTCCCGCTGACCCTGGAGACGCTGCGGATCGTCGCGCCGTACGCCGTCGGGCTCGCGCTGGTCGGGCTGCTCGAGTCGCTGATGACCGCGAAGCTCGTCGACGACGTCACCGACACCCACTCGGACAAGACCCGCGAGGCCTGGGGCCAGGGCGCGGCGAACGTGCTGTCCGGCCTGTTCGGCGGCATGGGCGGCTGCGCGATGATCGGCCAGACGATGATCAACGTGAAGGTCTCGGGCGCGCGCACCCGGATCTCGACCTTCCTGGCCGGGGCGTTCCTGCTGGTCCTGGTCGTGGTGCTCGGCGACGTCGTCGGGGCGATCCCGATGGCCGCGCTGGTGGCCGTCATGGTGATGGTCTGCGTCGCGACCTTCGACTGGCACTCGGTGCGACCGTCGACCCTGCGGCGGATGCCGCTGAGCGAGACCGCGGTGATGCTCGTGACGGTCGCGGTCACGGTCGCCACGCACAACCTCGCGTACGGCGTCGTGTCGGGCGTCCTCGTGGCGACGGTGCTGTTCGCGCGGCGCGTGGCGCACCTGACGACGGTGACCCGGCTCGACGCGGGGGAGGACCCCGGCGAGCGGAGGTACGCGGTGTCCGGGGCGCTGTTCTTCGCGTCGTCCAACGACCTCGTCTACCAGTTCGACTACGACGGGGACCCGGAGCGGGTCGTGATCGACCTCGCGGACGCGCACGTCTGGGACGCGTCGACGGCGGCCACGCTGGACGCGATCGTCACCAAGTACGCCGCCAAGGGGAAGACCGCCGAGGTGGTGGGGTTGAACGCGGACAGCGCGCGTCGGCTCGGGCGGCTGGCGGAGGCGCTCGGGGGCGGCGGGCACTGAGGGGGTCGGGCACGACGGGCCGGGGTCCCGGTCCGGGTGCCAGGATGGACGGCGGACCCGACGACCCCCTGGAGGACCCGGCGTGACGGACGACCGCTACCGCGTGATGACGGTGTGCACCGGCAACATCTGCCGGTCCCCGATGGCCGAGGTGGTGCTGCGCGCGCGCCTGGAGGACGCCGGCCTCGGCGACCGGGTGGTCGTCGACTCCACCGGGGTCAGCGACGAGGAGCACGGGAACCCGATCGACCGCCGGGCCCGCGCCGCCCTCGCGGCCCGCGGCTACGACGTGCCGCGGCGGGAGGCGCGCCAGGTGCGGCCCGCCGACCTCGCCGACCGGGACCTGGTGCTGGCGATGACGGCGTCGCACGCCCGCGCGCTGCGCCGGATCGCCGGCGACGACGAGGCGGCCGGGCGCGTCGTCATGTTCCGGACGTTCGACCCGGCGGCGCCGCGGGTGGCGGACCGGGCGGACGAGCACCTGCTCGACGTCGACGACCCCTGGTACGGCGGGCCGGAGAACTTCGAGCACTGCCTGGACGAGATCGAGGCGGCGGCGGACGGCGTCGTCGACGCGGTCCGCGCGGCGCTGTCGGACCGGGACGCGGCGCGCGCCTGACCGCGGCGGCGGGCACGGCGCGGAGGGCGCGGCGCGGCGGCGGGCGCTGCGGGCGCGGCCTACGCCTTCCCGCGCCGCCCGCGCGGATCGGGGGTGTCCGCGCAGGAAACCGCAGGCGGCTCGCTGCGAGCGCGCCAGCTCGCGCCGAGCGCGGTGGCTGGAGGTGCCGCGCTCGGCTGGAAGTGCCGCGCTCGGTGGGCCCCGGCGCGCGGGCGGGCGCCGGGGCGGGCGGGCGCCGGGGCGCGGGCGGGCGCCGGTGGGCGGGCGCGGGGCAGGATGGGCGGGTGAAGGTCTCCGCGCGCTCCCAGGTGCCCCCGTTCGCCGTGATGGACATCGTCGCGGCCGCCAACGCCCGCCGCGCCGCCGGCCAGTCGGTGCTCAACCTGTGCGTCGGCGAGCCGTCGACCGGCGCCTCCGACGTGGTGCGCGAGCGCGCCGTGCAGCTGCTCTCGGGCGGCGACCTCGGGTACACCGAGGCGCTCGGCAGCCCGGCGCTGCGCGCGGCCATCGCCGGCCACTACCGGTCCTGGTACGGCGTCGACGTCGACCCGGCGCGGGTCGCCGTCACCACGGGGTCGTCGGGCGGGTTCATGCTGGCGTTCCTGGCGGCGTTCGACGTGGGCGACCGGGTCGCGCTGGCCCGGCCCGGGTACCCGGCGTACAAGAACATCCTGGCCTCGCTCGGGTGCGAGGTGGTCGAGCTGCCGTGCGGCCCCGAGACCCGGTACCAGCCGACCGTCGAGCAGCTCGAGGCCCTGGACCGCCCGGTCGACGGGCTCGTGGTCGCCGGCCCGGCCAACCCGACCGGCACGCTGATCGACCGCGCGTCGCTCGACGGGCTGGCGGCCTGGTGCGCGGAGCACGGGGTCCGGCTGGTCTCGGACGAGATCTACCACGGGATCACCTACCCCGACGCGGTCGCCGCCGAGCCCGGCCCGGCCGGCGCCCCCACCGCCGCGACGTCGCTCGGCACGGGCACCGTCGTGGTCAACTCGTTCTCCAAGTTCTGGGCGATGACCGGCTGGCGGCTCGGCTGGCTGCTGCTGCCGGAGGACCTCGCGGCCCCGGTCGACGCGCTCGCCGGCAACGTCGCGCTGTGCCCGCCGGCGCTCGCGCAGCACGCGGGGGTCGCCGCGTTCACTCCGGAGGGGTACGCCGCCGCCGAGGCGAACGTCGCCCAGTACGCGGCGTCCCGCCGGTCCGTGCTGGACCGGCTCCCGGAGCTCGGCTGGTCCCGGGTCGCGCCCGCCGACGGCGCGTTCTACGTGTACGCGGACGTGTCGGGGGCGGGTCTGGACTCGCGGACCTGGTGCGCCCGGCTGCTCGACGAGGCGGGCGTCGCGCTGACGCCCGGCACCGACTTCGACTCGGTGGACGGGCACGACTGGGTGCGGCTGTCGTTCGCGTCCGCGCCGGAGGTCGTGGCCGAGGCGGTGGACCGGGTCGTCGCCTGGCAGCGGACGCTGTAGCGCCCACCGCCACCACCGCCGCGCCGCCGGCGCCACCGCCCGGAACCGCTCCCCGCCCTCGTCCGTTGGGCCGGGCAGGACGCGCGCCCCGAGGGCGCGCACGGGCGAGGAGGTCGACATGAGGTGTCCCACGGACGGGGCCGAGCTGGTGATGGCCGAGCGGCAGGGCGTCGAGATCGACTACTGCCCGTCGTGCCGCGGGATCTGGCTGGACCGGGGCGAGCTCGACAAGATCCTCGACCGCGCCGCCGGGACGCCCGCCCCGGGCCTCGCGGACCCCGCCCCTGCGACCCCCGGCTACCCACCGGCACCGGTGCCGGGCTACGCGTCGGCACCGGCGCCGGGCTACGACGGCTACCGCGACCCGGGCCACCGCGGTGACGGCTACGGCGGCGACCGGGGCTACCGCGACGACCGGGGCTACCGCGACGACCGCGGGTACGAGCGCCGCCCCGACGACCGGCGCTACGACGACCGCCGCGACCCGCGGTACCCGTACGGCAAGAAGAAGAAGCGGGAGTCCTGGTTGGGCGACCTGCTCGACTTCGACTGAGCCGCGGGCCGCGAGCACCGGACGCCGGTGCCCGCGGCCGCGACGTCAGGGCTTGCCGAAGTACTCCTGGCTGGCGATGATCCCGCCGATGATCGCCTCGACACGGCCGCCGCGCTGGATCTGCGAGACCCAGGACGCCTGGCCGACGGCGTCGATGTGCCGGTCCAGGAGGTCGACGTAGTAGCCGTCCACGACGGTCGTGAGGTGCTCGGACGAGAGCAGGAAGCCCATGGCCACGCTCGTCCGCGACTTGCCCTGTGCCAGCTGACGGGTCCACCCCGTGATCTCGGCAGCCGACGGGTTCCTGTTCAGGACGTGCTGGTAGAGCCGGGCGACCCAGGCCGAGTTGCTGCCACCGGCCCGCTGGTAGTACTCCGCGGAGGCGATGAACCCGCCCTCGATGCTCTGGACGGTGCTTCCCGTCTGCATGGCGCGGAGCCACGACGCCGCACCCGCCGGGTCGGGAGACCGCCCCAGGTAGGTCTGGTAGGCGCCCGCGATGAGGCGCGACCGGTACTCGTCCGAGCCGGTGATGGCGTTGGCCACGGCGACGCGTGGCTGCCCGGCCAGGAGGTTGCGGGTCCAGCTGGTCAGGCCGGTCGGGTCGGGCGCACGCAGGAACAGGTCCTGGTACACCTTCGTCACGTACCGCTGGATCTGGGACGCCTCGCCCGACGGGCCCACCGTGACCCGCGCGGTCCCGGCGACGGACGTGGTGGTGATCGTGGCGTCCGCCCCGGGGACGTCCCAGGTCTGCCCGATCGGGAGGGAGGGGTTCGCGAACGACGGGGCGGTGGGCTGGAGGTCGAGCAGGAAGCTCGTCGGGTACCGGTAGGTCGGGTCGGTCAGCACCAGGCGGGCCTGGACACCGGCCCACTCGGGGCGGTGCAGGGCGTCGGAGTCGACCGCCGGGCGGAAGTCGGCGAACACCGGGCCGAGGTCCGAGGTCAGGCGGACGCCCCGGACCCCGGTGGTCTGGGACAGCGGCGTGAGGTCGACCGTGCTGGTCGTGAGCACCGGGCTGCTGATCGTCGTCACGGTCGCCCAGCCGAGGGCGTCGGCGAAGCCCGAGCTCAGGCTGCCCGGCCGGGTCCAGTCGCGGCCCTGCCCCATGACGTCGGTGTCGTCGCCGTACTCGGTGACGGTGCAGGTCCGGCCGTCGGAGGTGAGGGGCACGCGGCCGCCGCCCGCGGTCGTGCACACGAGCGTGTTCGCGTGCCCGAGGCCGAGGTTGTGCCCGAGCTCGTGCGCGAGCACGTAGATCTCCGTGGCCCCGTTGAGCCAGATGGCGCCGCCGTTGATGGTGGCGAGACCGGCGAAGTCGCAGCCGGCGTGCTCCGGGAACCAGACCGCGACGTGCCGGGTCGACGTCGGCGTCAGCCCGGTCTGCTCGAGGACCTGGCCCATGATCGCGTCCTCGTCGCACAGCGCCGGCCGGGTCACGGTGACCGCCGCGCGGACGGACGTCTGCAGGTCCACGCGGCCGTTGCTCTGCCGCTCCCAGTAGGTCTCCGTCCCGGCGGCGGCGGCCTGCAGCTCGGTGGTGGGCACCGTGGTGGAGCTGCTCCACCGGGCAGGCACGACGACGAGCTGGTGCACGCCCGAGACGAGCGCCGCGTCCGGGAGCGACGTCGGGTCGGTCCCGCCGTCCGTCACCTCGACGTCCACGACCTGGGTGGCGGGCGCCACGGCGTCCTCCTCCGTCGCCAGCGCGGCGAGGGCACCGTCCTCGTCGAGGCCGGCCCGGGCCTGGATCGTCACGGTGACCGCCCCGCCCGCGGGCAGGCCCTCGGACGGGCTCAGCTCGGCGCCGACGACGGGGGCCTGCACGGCGGACAGGTCGATCATCGCGTCGCCGACCTCGGCGTACGCGGTCGTGACCGACCCCTCCTCGAAGTGCCGGCCCTCGGCGCCGACGCGGTCGGACGTGCGGTACACGACCCGCCCGTCGACCTGGAACTCCTGGGTCGGCTCGTCGGCGAGCGCGGCGACCGGGGCCAGGAGGCCCAGGACGGCGGCGCCCGCCGTGGCGAGGCCGGCCCGGCGGCGCAGGGCCGGGTGGCTGGAGACGGTGGGACTCATGCGGGTCCTCCTGGGGCCCTGGTGCGGGCGGGACGGTGCTGCGGGGCGGGCGCAGGCCGCGCATCGCCCCCTGTGTGCTCGATGGTGCCCTTCTCCCGAGCCTGCGCGCCGGGGTTTCGGCGCGCACGACCCGGATGGCGCAGCGTCCCCATCGGACGCCGGACCGCCCGCGTGAGCGGCCCAGGATCGATGGGGCCCGTCCGGGTGACCTAGGGTCGGCCCCGTGGACGTGGCGGTGCTGGGAGCGACGGGTGACGTCGGGCGGCAGGTGTGCGCGCAGCTCATCGAGCGGCGGGTGCTGCCGACGACGTCGCGGCTGCAGCTCGTCGGGCGGCCGGGCGGCGCGTCGGGGCGGGCGTCCTACGGGCTGCGCGCGGACCTGGTCGACGCGTACGACGAGCACGCCCCGCTCATCGACGTGGCGCTCGACCCGGAGGACGTGGTCGCCGACGTCGTCGTGCTGACCGCCGGCCGGACGGCGCCCGCGCGCGCCGGGGCGGTGACGGACCGGGCGGCGCTCGCGGCGGAGAACCACGAGGTGTTCGCCTCCTACGCCCGCGCCATCGCGCGGCACGGATCCGGGCACGAGGTGGTCGTCGTGGTGTCCAACCCCGTGGAGCTGGGCGTCGCGGTGGTGGCCCGCGAGCTGGGCCGGCACCGGGTGATCGGCATGGGCGCCTGGCTGGACACGCTGCGGTTCCGCCGCGAGGTCGCCGTCTCGCTCGGCGTGCGCCGGCACCGGGTCGGCGGGTTCGTCGCCGGGCAGCACGGGGACGACCTCGTGCCGCTGTGGTCGACGGTCCGGATCAGCGGGCTCGACGTCGAGGAGCGGCGGCGGGCGGTGGCGGCGCTGCGCGGCGGGCGGACCCTCGACGGGTTCGCGGCCGAGATCGAGGCCGCGAAGCGGGACCTCGGCGGCCTGATGGCTGACGACGTGGCCGCGGCGTTCGACCTGGTCGAGACCTGGCCGCCGGACCTGCGCGGCGTCGCGCGCCCGTGGCTCACGCACCAGAGCGGCGCCAAGACGGCGGCGGCCACCGCGAACGCGACGGTCGACCTGGTGGACACCGTGCTCGACGGGCGGGACATCGTGGTCGCCGGGCAGGTCGCGCTGGACGGGGAGGTGGCCGTGGCGGGGACGCCGCTGCGCGGGGTGCTCGGGGTGCCGGTGGTGCTGGGACCCGAGGGCTGGACGCGGGTGCTGCTGGACGAGCCCGAGCCCGACGAGGCGCGCCGGCTGCTGGCCTCCGCCGCGCGGATCGACGCGATGCTCGCGCCGTGGGGGCTGGGCGCGGGGGCGGCCCGGTGACCGCCGTCGGCCCCGTCGCGGTCGAGCCGGCGCCCGGACCCGACCGCCGCTGGGTCGCCTTCGTGGCGGGCGCGGACGCCACCGGCACCCTCACGGCGCTGACCGGGGTGTTCTCCACCCGCGGCGTCTCGTTCGACTCGCTCACCACCGGCGACGTCGCGGACGGCGTCGGCCTCATCGTGGTGACGTTCACCGCCTCCGAGCGGCGGCAGCGCCTGCTGCTGCGCACGCTGCGACGGCTCGCGGCCGTCCGGTCGGCCGAGGTGCGTGCGGTCGGCGACCCCGCGGTCCGCGCGGCCGCGGTGGTGCACCTGCCGCGCGCGTCCGGGCCGTTCGTGCCGCCCGACGACGCCGCCGTGCGCTGGTCCGGCGACCCCGCCGCGGGCCAGGCGGTGCTGGTCGAGGGCCCGCTTCCCGAGGTCGAGCGCGTGGTGGCGGCCGCGCGCGCCCGCGGCGCGGACTCGGCCGCCACGGTCGTGCTGCCGCTGCCCGCGGCAGAGTTCACCGAGCCGTAACGGCCGACGGGCGGACGCGGGGGACGAACGGCCCACGACCGCGGTTAGGCTGTGACCCAGACAACTCAACACGCTGCTCGAACCGCGGCGGGAGAGCCCTCCCGCGCGACCGCCCCGGCGGCCGCGACCGCGAGGCGCCGAAGGAGCAACCCTCCCCGGGAATCTCTCAGGCCCCCGTACCGCCGTGGCGAGGCAACTCTGGAAAGCGGCCGGCGCACGCCGGCCCACCGACGGTGCAAGCCGGCGCGCCCCGGCCCTCACGGGCACGGCGGACCGGCAAAACTCTCAGGTCGTACGTCCGCGGCACGCCCGCGGCCGGCGGATGACAGAGCGGGGAGACGCGCACCACCCGCCCGTCCGCCTTGCACGTCCGACCCGCCCGGAGCAGCCGCGTGACCCACCTCGAGGACCTCCCCACCGACGCCCGCACGACGGCCGCCGGGACCCCGCGCGCCGCCGCGCCCGCGGACCGCACCGACGCCGCGCGCGGCTTCGCCGACCGGCACGTCGGCCCCCGCCCGGGCGACGTCGCGGGCCTGCTGGCGCACGTCGGCGACGGCTGGCCGAGCCTGGACGCGCTGATCGACGCGGCGGTCCCGGCGAGCATCCGCACCGACCGCCCGCTCGCGCTGCCGGAGGCCCGCGGCGAGTCGGAGGTGCTGGCCGCGCTGCGGACGATCGCGGACAAGAACACCGTGCTCACCCAGATGATCGGCCTCGGCTACCACGACACCGTGACGCCGCCGGTGATCCGCCGGAACGTCCTCGAGTCCCCGGCCTGGTACACCGCGTACACGCCGTACCAGCCGGAGATCTCCCAGGGCCGGCTCGAGGCGCTGCTCAACTTCCAGACCGTCGTCGCCGACCTCACCGCGCTGCCGGTCGCGAACGCCTCGCTGCTCGACGAGGCCACCGCGGTCGCCGAGGCGGTCGCGCTCATGCACCGCGCCGCCAAGGGCCGCACGGGCGTCGTCGTGCTGGACGCCGACTGCCTGCCGCAGACCCTCGCCGTCACGCTCGGCCGGGCGGAGGCCGCGGGCCTGGGCGTCCGGGTCGCCGACCTGAGCGACGGGCTGCCGGACCTCGGCGAGGACGCGCTCGTCGGGCTCGTGCTGCAGGCGCCCGGCGCCTCCGGTGCCGTCCGGGACCTCGCGCCGCTGATCGCCGCCGCCAAGGACGCGGGCGCGCTGGTCACGGTCGCCGCCGACCTGCTGTCCCTCACGCTGCTCACGCCGCCGGGGGAGCAGGGCGCGGACATCGCGGTCGGCTCAGCGCAGCGGTTCGGCGTCCCGCTGTTCTACGGCGGCCCGCACGCCGCCTACATGGCGGTGCGCACCGGCCTGGAGCGCTCGCTGCCCGGCCGCCTGGTCGGGGTGTCGATCGACGCCGACGGCGCGACCGCGTACCGGCTCGCGCTGCAGACCCGCGAGCAGCACATCCGCCGCGAGAAGGCCACCAGCAACATCTGCACGGCGCAGGCGCTGCTGGCGATCGTCGCCTCGATGTACGCGGTCTACCACGGGCCCGACGGGCTGCGGGAGATCGCCGAGCGGGTGCACGCGCGCGCGGTGGCCCTCGCCGACGGGCTGCGCGCCGGCGGCGTCCCGGTCCAGCACGCCCAGTTCTTCGACACCGTCCGCGCCGTGGTGCCGGGCCGGGCGCGCGCGGTGGTCGCCGCCGCGGCCGCCCGCGGGATCAACGTCTGGGCCGCGGACGACGACCACGTCCAGGTGACCTGCGACGAGGTGACGACCGAGGCGCACGTGGCGGACGTGCTCGCGGCGTTCGCCGACGCCGACGCGGGTGCGCTCGCCACCGGCCCGGCCGACGGGCTCGACGCCCCCGCCATCCCGGTGCACCTGCGCCGGACGAGCGACTACCTCACGCACCCGGTGTTCCACCGGCACCGCTCCGAGACCGCGATGCTCCGGTACCTGCGCGCGCTGTCCGACAAGGACCTCGCGCTGGACCGGACGATGATCCCGCTCGGCTCCTGCACGATGAAGCTCAACGCGACGGTCGAGATGGAGGCCATCTCGTGGCCCGGGTTCGCCGGGCTGCACCCGTTCGTCCCGGCCGAGCAGGCCGCGGGCTACGCCGAGCTGATCGGCGACCTGACCGGCTGGCTGGCCGAGATCACCGGGTACGCCGCGGTGTCGGTGCAGCCGAACGCCGGCTCGCAGGGCGAGTTCGCCGGGCTGCTCGCGATCCGCGGGTACCACGAGGGCCGGCGGGCCGAGGCGATCGCCGGCGGCGCCGCGCCCGAGGACGTCCCGGTGCGCGACCTCTGCCTCATCCCCGCGTCGGCGCACGGCACGAACGCCGCGTCGGCCGCCCTGGCCGGGATGCGGGTGGTCGTCGTCGCTACCGCCGAGGACGGCTCGGTGCAGCTGGACGACCTGCGCGCCAAGCTCGAGCAGCACGGCCCGCGCGTGGCCGCGATCATGATCACGTACCCGTCGACGCACGGCGTCTACGAGGAGGACGTGCGCGAGGTCTGCGACCTGGTGCACGCCGCGGGCGGCCAGGTGTACATCGACGGCGCCAACCTCAACGCGCTGGTCGGCCTGGCCCGGCCGGGCGAGTTCGGCGGCGACGTGTCGCACCTCAACCTGCACAAGACGTTCTGCATCCCGCACGGCGGCGGCGGCCCGGGCGTCGGCCCGATCGGCGTCGCGGCGCACCTGGTGCCGTACCTGCCGGCCACGGACGCGGTCTGGACGGGCGAGACCGGCCCGCTCGCCGGCGGCGAGGCCCCCGCGGTGTCGGCCGCGCCGTTCGGGTCCGCCGGCATCCTGCCGATCTCCTGGGCCTACGTCGCGCTGATGGGCGGCGACGGCCTGCGCCGCGCCACCGAGACCGCCGTGCTGTCCGCCAACTACCTGGCCTCGCGCCTGGCCCCGCACTTCCCGGTGCTCTACACCGGCCCCGCGGGCCTGGTGGCGCACGAGTGCATCCTCGACCTGCGCGCGATCACCAAGCAGACCGGGGTCACCGCGGAGGACGTCGCCAAGCGGCTCATGGACTACGGCTTCCACGCGCCGACGCTGTCGTTCCCGGTGGCCGGGACCCTGATGGTCGAGCCCACCGAGTCCGAGGACGTCGCGGAGCTCGACCGGTTCGTCGAAGCGATGGTCGCGATCCGCGCCGAGATCGACGCGGTGGCCGCCGGGCGCTGGGCGGTCGCCGAGTCGCCGCTGCGGAACGCCCCGCACACCGCCGCGTCGCTCGTCGCCGACGACTGGGACAAGCCCTACGGCCGCGAGCTCGCGGCCTACCCGGTCGCGGGCCTGCGCGCCGGGAAGTACTGGCCGCCGGTCCGGCGGATCGACGGCGCGCACGGGGACCGGAACCTCGTCTGCGCCTGCCCGCCCATCGAGGCCTACGCCGAGGGAGCCGCGCTGTGACCGAGACGACCACCCCGACCACCGACGACGCGACGGGGGCCGTGCTGTCCCCGCTGCACGCGGAGCACGTCGCGCTCGGCGCCACGATGACGCCGTTCGCCGGCTGGATGATGCCGCTGCGGTACGCCGGCGACCTGGCGGAGCACCAGGCCGTCCGGACCGCGGCCGGGCTGTTCGACCTGTCGCACATGGGCGAGCTGCACGTGGACGGCCCCGGGGCCGGCACCGGCCTCGACCACGCGCTGGTCGGGAACATCTCCGGCCTCGCGGTCGGCCGGGCGCGGTACACGATGATCGTGCAGGAGGACGGCGGGATCCTGGACGACCTGATCGTCTACCGCCTGGCCGACGAGGCCTACCTGGTGGTCGCCAACGCGTCGAACGTCGCCGTCGTGGCGGGCGCGCTCGCCGAGCGGCTGGCTCCGTTCGACGCCTCGCTCACCGACCGGTCCCTGGAGACGGCGCTGATCGCGGTCCAGGGTCCCCGGTCCGCCGAGATCGTCGTCGGCCTCACCGACCCCACGCACGCCGACGCGGTGCGGGACGTGCGGTACTACGCGGGCGTGCCCGCGACCGTCGGCGGCGTCGAGGCCCTGGTGGCCCGCACCGGCTACACCGGCGAGGACGGCTTCGAGCTGTTCGTGCCCGCCGCCGCGGCGCCCGGCCTGTGGCGGGACCTGCTCGCCGCGGGTGCGCCGCTCGGCCTGGTGCCCGCCGGGCTGTCGGCGCGCGACAGCCTGCGCCTGGAGGCGGGCATGCCGCTGTACGGCAACGAGCTCGACACCACCACCGCCCCGCACGACGCCGGCCTCGGCCGGGTGGTCCGCCTGGACAAGACGACGGCCGACGGCGAGCCGCTGCCGTTCGTCGGCCGCGCGGCCCTCGCCTCGCGGGCGCACGCCACCCCGTCCCGGGTGCTCGTCGGCCTGGTCGGCTCCGGTCGCCGCGCCGCGCGGCACGGCTACGAGGTGCTCACCTCGACGGCCGAGGACGCCGTCACGGTCGGCCGCGTCACGTCGGGTGCGCCCTCGCCGACGCTGGGCACCCCGATCGCCATGGCGTACGTGACCCCCGAGGTGAGCGCCGAGGGCACGGAGCTCGCGGTCGACGTGCGCGGTCGGCGCGAGCCGGTCCGCGTGGTGGCGCTGCCGTTCTACCGTCGGTCCTGACCGCCGCCCCGACCACCCCCCACCCGCCGGCGAGCGCCCGCTCGCGAGCACAACCCCGGAGAGCACCATGAGCGACGTCCCCACCCACCTGCAGTACACGGCCGAGCACGAGTGGATCGACGGCGCCGAGCCGGCCACCGTCGGCATCACGAAGAACGCGGCCGACGCGCTCGGCGACATCGTCTACCTGGAGCTGCCGACCGTCGGCAGCGAGATCGCCGCGGGCGCGGTCGTGGGCGAGGTCGAGTCGACCAAGTCGGTGTCCGAGCTGTACTCCCCGGTCGCGGGCACCGTGGTCGAGGTCAACCAGGAGGCGGTCGACGAGCCGTCGGTCGTGAACGGGGACCCGTACGGCGCCGGCTGGCTGTTCAAGGTGGACGTCACGAGCGCCGGCCCGCTGCTGTCCGCCGCGGAGTACGCGGCCACGCTCACGGACTGAGACTCCCCCGGACGGCGGTTAGCCCGTTCGGGTGTTTCTGAGGAGCCTCTCAGGAGACCGCTTGCCGGACGGTGACCTGGGCCTTCGGTCCTAGCACACGGGCGGTGCGTCCCGCATCGTCCGCACGTCGCCGGGAACGGGTGAGAAACCAACTGCGATCGAGGCCGCCACACTTGCCGATCAACACCGGTAGACGGCAGCCGGAGACCCCCAGCAGCCGGGACTCGCCACACGCAGACCGGAGGACAGCATGGCCACCCTGGAGATCGCCCCCACCGCGTCCACCAGCATCCTGGGTGAGCCGCTCACGACGCGTGAGCGGGTCGTCCTCGCCGAGCTGGCGGAGGACGTCACCCTCGAGGACATCGCCCGCAAGCTCTTCGTCACGCGCAACACCGTGAAGTCGCAGGTGCGGTCGGTGTACCGCAAGATCGGCGTCTCCACGCGGGCCGAGGCCGTCGCCTGGGCCCAGGCCGCCGGCATGCGCTGACGCACCGCGACCCCCCTCGCCGGGGGTGACGGGCACCACCAGGGCCGCGACCCCCCTCGCCGGGGGTCGCGGCCCTGCGTCGTCCCGGCCGGGCTCGACGCGGCGCACCCGATGGCATATCGTCAATCGATAACATCGATCCTCGATATGCATGGGAGACGTCATGACGACCCGGACACCCTGGTTCACCAGCCGGTCCGACCTGCTGTCCCTCCTGGTGGTGGGCGCCGCCGTGATCGTCTGGCAGGCGATCGGCCTCGTCGCGTCGGTGGCGCGGATCCTGCCGAACCGGGACGCCCCCGTGGACGTGATGATCATGGGCGCGACCGTCGACCTCCCGCTGGGCCCGGACGGCGCCGCGGTCGCCGCGACGGTGGACACGGCGACGCTCACGGTGTCGGACCTGCCGGTCGCCACGTACGTGGCGGCGCTCGGTGCGGCCGCGGTGCCGCCGCTCGCGACCATCGGCGTCACCGTCTGCGTGCTGCTGCTGTCCCGGCGGATGCTGGCCGGGCAGTTCTTCTCCGGGACGACGACCCGGCTCATCACGGCGGTGTCGCTGCTGATCGCCGGCGGCTGGGTCGCCTGGTTCGGCTGCTCGGTGCTGGCGTCGAACGGGGTCCTGGCGCAGGTCGCCGACCGGGCGGTCCTGGAGCAGATCACGTTCGAGGTGTCGTGGACGCCGATCCTCGCGTCCATGGCCGTGGGCGCGCTCGCCGCCGCCTTCCACGCGGGGGAGCGGCTGGAGCGCGAGACGGAGGGCCTGGTCTGATGCCGCCCGAGGACGACGCCGGGCGGATCCACTGCCGGCTGGACGAGCTGCTGGCGGAGCGCGGGATGACGCTCGCCCGGCTCGCGGAGCTGGTGGGGGTGACCGTGGTCAACCTGTCGGTGCTGAAGAACGACCGGGCGCGCGCGATCCGGTTCTCGACCCTGACCGCCGTGTGCGACGTGCTCGGCTGCCAGGTCGGCGACCTGCTGGTGGTGGCGCCCCGGGGCTAGCCCGTCGTCGTCGCGCGCACGACGTGCTCGGCGAGCCCCACTGCGGACGCGGTCGGCCGTCGGGACCGCGCCCAGACCATGCGGAGCGTGCGGGTGAGGTCGACCCCCTCGACCGCGACGCGGACCAGGTCGCCCCGGGCGATCTCGTCGGCGACGGTGAGCCGGGACAGCACGGCCGCGGCGCCGCCGCCGCGGACCACGTTCTTCACCGCGGAGGTCGACCCGAGCTGCGCGGGCGAGCCGGCGAGCGGGTGGCCCGCGGCGGCGAGCGCCTCCTCCAGCACCGCCCGGGTGCCGGACCCGGCCTCGCGCACGGCCAGGGGAGCGCCGGCGAGCTCGGCCGCGGTGACCGGCCGCCGCCGGCGCGCCCACGGGTGCCCGGGCGCGACGACGACCACCAGCTCGTCGTCGCCGACCGGCCGGGCGTCCAGGCCGTCGGCGACGCCCGGGCCCTCGACGAAGCCCAGGTCGGCGCGGCCGTGCAGCACCGCGTCCATGACGTCGCGGGAGTTGGCCACGACCAGGTCGACCACGGCGGCGCCCGCGGGCAGGGTCGCCAGCCACCCGGGGACGAGGTACTCCGCGACGCTCAGGCTCGCGGCCACCCGGACCCGGCCCTGCTGGGCGCTGCGCAGCGCCTGCACCTCGCGCTCGAGCGCGTCCGAGGCGGCCAGGACGTCCCGGGCCCGCCCCAGCAGCGCCCGGCCCGACGGCGTGAGCCGCGTGCCGGACGCCGCGCGCGCCACCAGCGTCAGCCCGGTCTGGCGCTCGAGCCGGCGCAGCCCGGTGCTCACCGACGGCTGCGCGAGGCCGAGAGCCCGCGCGGCGCCGGACAGCGAGCCCTGCGCGTCGACCGCGTCCAGCAGCTCGAGCGCGCCGAGCGGGATGCGCCGGGGCGGGGCGGTGTCCATAGCCTCAGGCTAGAGCCAGGCAGGCAGGTCGGCGTTCCAGGGCGGCGCGGGACGCCGGATCCTGGGAGGGTGCTGCCCGCTCCGCCCCCCGCCCCGTCCGCTCCGCCCGCAGTCCGGCGCCGGGTGCTCGGCCTCGACCCCGCCGTCCTGCCCGGGGCGGTCGCCGCGCTCCTCGTCGGCGCCGCCTGCCTCGCGCTGACGGCCGTCGTCCCCGTCCTGCCCGGCCTGCTCGTCGCGATCGTGCTCGGCGCCGTGGCCCGGTCCGCCGGGCTGGTCCCGGCGGTGCTCGAGCCCGGTCTCGCGTGGACGGGCCGGCGGGTGCTCCGCGCCGGGGTGGTCCTGCTCGGGCTGCAGCTGTCCGTCCGCGACCTGCTCGGGCTCGGCGCGGGCGAGGTGGTCGTGCTGCTGGCGACGGTGTCCGCGACGTTCGCCGCGACGCTGTGGCTCGGCCGGGTCCTCGGGGTGGGGCGGCGCCTGACGCTGCTGGTCGCGACCGGGTTCTCGATCTGCGGGGCCGCGGCTGTCGCGGCGATGAGCCCCGTCGCGGAGGCCGAGGAGGACGAGGTCGCCACCGCCGTCGCGCTGGTCACGGTCTACGGCAGCGTCGCGATCCTCGCGGTGCCGCTCGCCGCGGGGGCCCTGGGCCTGACCGACCGGACCGCCGGCCTGTGGGCGGGGATGTCCGTGCACGAGGTCGCCCAGGTGGTCGCCGCGGCGGGGACCGTCTCGGCGGCGGCGCTGTCGGTCGCGGTGGTCGCGAAGCTCGCGCGGGTCGTGCTGCTCGCGCCGCTGGTGGCCGGCGTCGGGCTGGTGCGGCGGCGGGCGGGCGCGCGTGCCGGGGACGGCGACGGGGCGGGGGACGCCTCCGGGCGACGGCGCGGCGCGGCACCGCTCGTCCCGCTGTTCGTCGTCGGGTTCGTCGTCGCGGTGGCGGTGCGGTCGGCCGGCCTCGTCCCGGAGGCCGTCCTGCCGGCGGTCAAGCCGGTCACCACCCTGCTCCTCGGGGCGGCGATGACGGCCCTGGGGACGCAGATCCACCTCGGCCGGCTGGTGCGCACCGGCGGCCGCCCGCTGGCGCTCGGCGCGGCGGCGACGGCGGTGGCGATGTCGGTGAGCCTGGTCGGGCTGCTCGCGATCGGCTGACGGCCCCCGAGCCCGGGGCCCTGTTCTCGAGAAAGAGTTTCGCCCGACTTCACGCTTCGGTCTCGGTACGACAACCGCATGAGAATGCGCATTGACAGGTCGACGCGCCCGTCGATACGTTGCCGACAGCTCGACAAAGAGCGAAAGAGTTTCCGACTGAACGGCGCACGCAGGTGTGCGCCGCATGTCCGTCCTGGCATCCGTTTCACGGTCTCAGCCGTGCCCGGGCGGTGCGCCCGAGGGACGCGTCCGACGCGCCCCTGACGCCCCGTGCCCAGGAGGTCCTGCCGTCATGCCCGTCGCCGCCCGCCGGTCCGGCCGAGGGGGTGCCGCCCCCGTGCGGCGGCTCCTGTACTCGCAGCGGCTCGCGCCCTACCTGTTCATCCTGCCGTTCGTCGCGACGCTGGCGCTGTTCTGGATCATCCCGGTCGCCCGCTCCGTCGTGATGTCGACGCAGGAGGTCCTGTACGGCCAGACCACCTCGGTCGGGCTCGACAACTACGCCCGCCTGTGGAACGACAGCGTCTTCTGGACCGCGATGTTCAACAGCGCGCGGTACATGGTCCTGACGCTGGCGCTGCTCATCCCGATCCCGATGCTCCTCGCGGCCGTCGTGAACTCCCGGATCGGGAGCCCGCGGGTCAAGGCGTTCTTCAAGGCGTCGTTGTTCGTGCCCGCCCTCACCTCGGTGGTGGTCGCCGGCCTGGTGTTCCGGCTCATGTTCTCCGAGTCGGAGAACGCGGTGATGAACCAGGTGCTGCAGCTGGTCGGGCTCGGGCCCGTCCGGTGGCTGCGCGAGGACCTCACGGGGCTCGCGGCGCTCCTGGCGCTCGCCGTCTGGCGCTGGACCGGGGTCAACACCATGTACTTCATCGCCGGGATGCAGTCGATCCCCGGCGAGTACTACGAGGCGGCCTCGATCGACGGCGCGAACAAGCGCCAGCAGTTCCTGCGGATCACGGTGCCGAACCTCCGCCCGACGATGGTCTACGTCACCACCATCAGCGTGTACGGCGGCCTCGCGATGTTCCTCGAGAGCTTCATGCTCTACGGCGGGAACGCGTCCCCCAACAACCAGGGCCTGACGGTCGTCGGCTACCTCTACCGCCGCGGCATCGAGCAGAACGACCTCGGCTTCGCGTCCGCCGTCGGGATCGTGCTGCTCGTCGTGGTCATGGCGATCAACATCACGCAGCTGACCCTCTCCGGCACGTTCAGGAAGGAGCACGTGCGATGACCGCGGCCCCCGCACGCACCCGCCCCGCGTCCCCCGCCCCGCCCGCGTCCGGCGCGGGTCCCCGCCGGCCCGCCCCGCGCGGCGTCCGGGCGCTGTCGGCCCTGCAGTCGGCCGCCCTGATCGCGATCGCGCTCGTCGCGCTCGTCCCGCTCGCCGCGATCCTCGTGGCCACGTTCCAGTCGGGCGCCGACATCATGCGCGGCGGGATCACGCTCGCCGTCGACCCGGCGACCCTCAGCCTCGACAACTGGACGATGCTGTTCACCGACTCCGGGCCGTACTTCCGGTGGTTCGCCAACTCGCTCGTGGTGACGGTGGTCCAGGTCGTCGGGACGCTGCTGGTCAGCTCGTTCGTGGCCTACGGCTTCGCGATGTACGAGTTCCGCGGCCGCACCCCGCTGTTCATCGCGGTGCTCGCCATCATGGCCGTCCCGTTCGAGATGGTGATGCTGCCCCTGTACGTCCAGGTGAACGAGATGGGGCTCGCCGACACCTACGCGGTCATCGTCATCCCGTTCCTGGCCGCGGCCGTGACGATCTTCTTCTTCCGGCAGTACTTCCTCGGGGTGCCCAAGGAGATCCTCGAGGCCGGGCGGGTGGACGGCGTCACGGAGTTCGGCATCTTCTTCCGGCTGGTCCTGCCGATCGCGCGCCCCGCGATCGCCGCCATGGCGATCCTCAACGGGATGATGTGCTGGAACAACCTGCTGTGGCCGCTCCTCGTGCTGCGCTCCTCCGAGAAGTTCACGCTGCCGATCGGGTTGAACACCCTGATCACGCCGTACGCGAACAACTACGGCCTCCTCATCGTCGGGTCCTTCTTCTCGCTCGTCCCGATCCTGGTCCTCTTCCTCGCCTTCCAGCGCTTTTTCGTGGAGGGAATGACCGCGGGCGCCGTCAAGGGCTGACCCGTGCGACGCACACAAAGGAGAAGCAGAATGTCACGAACAAGGACGACGGCGTCCGTGCTCGCCGGGGCGATGGTGCTGGCGGCGTGCCTCGGGTGCGGCTCCGGGGGTGGGGCGGACACGCCGCGGGACGCCCCCCGCGACGCGGACGGCTCGACGCCGGTGGAGATGTGGATCTTCGGCGAGCTGCACGGGGTGCTGTACGAGCAGATGGCGGACCGGTGGAACGAGCTGAACCCGGACCGCGCGATCGACCTCCGCCTGACCGTGTACCCCTACCAGGACATGCACAACAAGCTGCAGCTCGCGGCGAACTCCGGCACCGGCATGCCGGACCTGGTCGACATCGAGGTGACGAAGTTCGCCAACTTCGTCCGCGGCGACAACCCGCCGCTCATGGACCTGTCCGCCGTCGCGGAGCCGTACCGCGAGGACGTCGTCGAGGCGCGGCTCGACCTGTACAGCCGCGGCGACGCGGTCTACGGGCTCCCGACCCACGTCGGCGCGTTCGTCACGTTCTACAACACCGAGCTGCTCGACGAGGCGGGCATCGACTACACGACGATCACCACCTGGGACGACTTCGCCGAGGCGGGGGCGGAGTACAGCGCCGCCACGGGCCGGGCGTTCGGCACGGCGAACACCGACGTGTTCTTCGTCGAGCCGCTGGTGATCGCCCAGCACGGCGGCGAGCTGTTCGCCGAGGACGGCACGGTCCAGGTCGACGACCCGGTCGTGGTCGAGTCCTTCGAGATGATGCAGGCCATGGTCGACGCGGGCGCGATCTCGCCGATCCCGGGGTCCAGCCCCGACGACGAGGAGGCGTACGGCGCCATCGCGCGCGGGGACTTCGCCGCGATCGTCTACCCCGCCTGGTACACCTCGCGGTTCGTCGACTACATGCCGGACCTGGCGGGCAAGGTCGCCATCGCGCCCGCGCCGGTCGTCCCCGGGTCGGACACGCTGACCATCGGCGGCGGCGGCACCGGCACCGCGGTCGCGGCGGACTCGCCGGTGCGGGACCTCGCGGCCGAGTGGCTCGCGTTCGCCAAGCTCTCCCCGGAGGCGAACGTGGCGGTCTGGGAGGTGCTCGGGTTCGACCCCGTGAACATGGCGGTGTGGGACGACGAGGAGGTCACCCGGAACCCCGAGAACCAGTTCAACCAGTACTTCACGACCAACCTGTTCGACGTGCTGAACGAGGTCAAGGACGGCATCGGGCACTTCGAGTCGTTCGCCAGCCCCGACCTGCCGGCGGTGAACAGCCGGTTCGGCACGGTGACGCTCACCGAGATCTACGAGTCCGGCGTGCCGGCGCGCGAGGCGCTGGAGCAGGCGCAGCGCGAGCTCAAGAACGAGCTGCGGCAGGACTGACCTCCCAGCCGGTGGATCCACCCGCACGGACACGCCCGGGCGTGCCGGTGCGGGTGGATCCACCGGGCGGGCCGCGGGCCGCGTCACGCGCGCGACACGCGGGCCTGGGAGACTGGGCGGCATGACCCGCCCCGTCCTCGTCGTCGCCGCCGCGCTGGTCGACGACCTCGCCGCCCCGGGCGCCCTGCTGGCCGCGCGCCGCCGCTCGCCGGTGAGCCTGGCGGGTCGCTGGGAGTTCCCCGGCGGCAAGGTCGAGCCGGGCGAGTCCCCGGAGGACGCCGTGCACCGGGAGATCCGCGAGGAGCTCGGCGTCGCGGTGGAGCTCGGCGACGAGCTCGCCGGACCCGACGCGGGCGCGTGGTGGCTGAGCGAGCGCTACGTGATGCGGCTCTGGCTGGCGCGCGTCACCGCGGGGGAGCCGCGGCCCCTGGTCGAGCACGACGACCTGCGCTGGCTGCCGCGCGGGCAGTGGCTCACCGTCCCCTGGCTCGACGCCGACGTGCGGATCGTCGAGGCGCTGGCGGCGGCGACGGACCCGGCAGACGCGTCTCCGCGAAGGGTCTGACCTGCGGGTTCACCTCTCGGCGAACAAGCCGCCGCTCGATCTGGCACTCGCACCCCGCGAGTGCTAGAACATCTCTCGTAGCCCTCCTGGCGCGGCAGCGCCGGGGCAGCAGCGGTCCCGGACCGTCCGGACCGCCGTGACGCTTCGAGGAGGTGACGGGCTGTGGCTACGCGATTCGACCCGTTCCAGGAGATGGACCGGCTGATGAACCAGGTCCTCGGCCAGCAGCGCGCGTCGGCGACCATGCCGATGGACCTGTTCCGCTCGGGCGACCACTACGTCCTGAACGTCGACCTGCCGGGGGCCGACCCCGGCTCGATCGACGTGAACGTCGACGACCGCACCCTCACGATCCGCGCGCAGCGCACCGCGCGCACGGAGGACGGGGTGCAGTGGCTCGCCAAGGAGCGCCCGGTCGGGACCTACGCGCGGCAGCTCACCGTCGGGCGCGGGCTCGACCTGGACGCCATCACCGCGTCGTACGCGGACGGCGTGCTGTCGCTGACCATCCCGGTGGCCGAGGAGGCCAGGCCGCGCCGCATCGAGGTCAGCACCGGTGGGACGCCGGCGACCATCGAGGCGGGCGCCGACGCCGCTCCGCAGGAGCGTGCGAGCGCCTGACCGGCGACGCGGCCGCACGACGACCGCCCCGGCCCCCGCGCGGGGGACCGGGGCGGTCGTGCGTCCGGAGCGCCGGAGCGCCGGCGCGTCAGGCCGTCGGCACCGCCAGCGACGCGCGCACCGTGCGGGTGGCGGCCAGCACGTGCTGGAGCGACGGGGTCACCTCGGCGTACCGGCGGGTCTTGAGGCCGCAGTCGGGGTTCACCCAGAGCTGCGCCGGGTCGACGACCCGGACGGCCTCGCTCAGCAGCTCGGTCACCTCGGCCTCGCTCGGCACGCGTGGCGAGTGGATGTCGTACACGCCCGGGCCGATCCCGCGGGGGTAGCCCTCGGAGGCGATGTCGCCCAGGATCTCCATCTTCGACCGCGCGGCCTCGATCGAGGTCACGTCGGCGTCCAGGCCGTCGATCGCCCCGAAGATCTCGCCGAACTCCGAGTAGCAGAGGTGGGTGTGGATCTGGGTGTCGGGGCGCACGCCCGAGGTCGCGAGCCGGAACGAGCGCACCGACCAGTCGAGGTAGGCGTCGTGGTCCGCGGCGCGCAGCGGGAGCAGCTCGCGCAGCGCGGGCTCGTCGACCTGGACGATCGCGGTCCCGGCGGCCTCCAGGTCGGCGATCTCGTCCCGCAGGGCGAGCGCCACCTGGTTCGCGGTGTCGGCCAGCGGCTGGTCGTCGCGGACGAACGACCACGCCAGGATCGTCACCGGGCCGGTCAGCATGCCCTTCACCGGCTTGGCGGTGAGCGACTGCGTGTAGGTCGTCCACGGCACCGTGATCGGCGCCGGCCGGGACACGTCGCCCCACAGGATCGACGGGCGGGTGCAGCGCGAGCCGTACGACTGGACCCAGCCGTTGGCGGTCACCGCGAACCCGTCCAGGTTCTCGGCGAAGTACTGCACCATGTCGTTGCGCTCTGGCTCGCCGTGCACGAGCACGTCGAGGCCGATCTCCTCCTGCAGCTCGACGACCCGGCGGATCTCCGCCTTCATCTCGTCCTCGTACTGCGCGGCGGTGAGCTCGCCCCGGCCGAACGCGGCGCGGGCCACGCGGATCTCCGGCGTCTGCGGGAACGAGCCGATCGTCGTGGTCGGCAGCGCGGGGAGCTGCAGCCGCTCGGCCTGCGCGACCCGGCGGTCCTCGAAGTCGCCCCGGTGGAACGCGTCGGCGGGCAGGCCGGTGAGGCGCTCGCGGACCTCGGGCCGCACGACGCCCGGGGCCTGAGCGCGCGAGCGGCGCGCGTCGGCCGCGGCGAGCAGCTCGGCGTGCACGGCCTCGCGGCCCTCGGTCAGGCCGGTCGCCAGCGTGACCACCTCGGCGACCTTCTGGTCGGCGAACGCGAGCCAGGAGCGCAGCGTCGGGTCGAGCTGCGGCTCGTCCTCGACGTCGTGCGGGACGTGGAACAGCGACGTCGACGTGCCGACGGCCACCTGCCGCGCGCCCAGGCCCTCGAGCGACTCGAGCGAGCCGAGCGCCGCGTCGAGGTCCGCGCGCCAGATGTTGTGGCCGTCGACCACCCCGCCGACCAGCACCTTCGACGCCAGCCCCTCGACGGGGGCCACCGGGAGCGAGCCGCGGACCAGGTCGAGCGCCAGGCCCTCGACGTCCGTGGCCGCCAGCACCGGCAGCGCGTCCTGGAGGTCGCCGTACGGGGCGGCGACCAGGATCGCCGGGCGCTCCGCCGCGGGCAGCTCGGTCGCCAGGGCGCGGTACGCCTCGGCCGCGGCTGCGAGCAGCCGGTCGGCCGGGACGCCGGTCGAGTCGGAGACCAGGGCGGGCTCGTCGAGCTGCACCCAGGTGGCGCCGGCGCGGGCGAGGTCGCGGAGCAGCGCGGCGTACACCGGCAGCACGTCGGCGAGCCGGTCGATCGGCAGGAAGTCCTCCGGCGAGCCCTCCGCGGCCTTGGCCAGCGCGAGGAACGTCACGGGGCCGACCAGCACCGGGCGGGTCAGCACGCCGTCCGCCAGGCCTTCGGCGAGCTCCCGCACCGGGCGGTCGCTCGCGTACCGGAACGGCGTCGCCGGGCCGATCTCCGGGACGAGGTAGTGGTAGTTCGAGTCGAACCACTTGGTCATCTCGAGCGGCAGGTCGTCGCCGCGGCCGCGGGCCACGGTCGAGTAACCGGCCAGGTCGAGCCCGCCGTCGGCGGCGAGCAGGTCCGCGAACCGCTCGGGCACGGCGCCGAGCACCGCGGCCGCGTCGAGCACGTGGTCGTAGAACGAGAAGGCGCTGGGGATCGCGGGCAGCCGGGTGTCCAGGCCGAGCTCCGCCAGGCGGGTGCGGGTGCGGCGGCGCAGGTCGGCGGCGGTGGCCTCGACCTCCTCGGCGCTCGCGCGGCCGGCCCAGAACGCCTCCAGGGCCTTCTTCAGCTCGCGGCGCGGGCCGATCCGGGGGTAGCCCAGGACGGTGCCGGCGGGGAAGGGGTGGGTCAGGTCGGTCATCTCTCGCCTCAGCTGGTGGGAACGGGGGTCGGGGTGGTCGTGGGGGCGGCCGCGGCGGCCGCCGGTTCGGGGGCGACGGCCGGTGCGACCCGCAGGTGCGCGCGCGGGGCGTCGCCGCCCAGGCCCGCGCCGTCCAGCAGGTCGAGCGCGGGGCCGTGGGCGTTGAACGTGTAGAGGTGCACGCCGGGCGCGCCGCCGTCGAGGACGGCGTTCACCAGGTCGACGCCCAGCCGCGTGCCCAGGCGGTGCCGCGCGGCGACCTCCGCCGGGTCGTCGGCGTCGAAGGCGTCGAGCCGGGCGAGCAGGGCCTCCGGGACGGGCACGCCGGTCAGCTGCGCCACGCGGCGCAGCCGGGCGGGGTCGGTGGTGGGGATGACGCCCGGGAGGATCGGGATCGTGACGCCCGCGTCCCGCGCCAGGGCCACGAGCTCGAGGTACGACCCGGCGTCGTAGAACACCTGGGTGATCGCGAAGTCCGCGCCGGCCCGCTGCTTGGCGAGCAGCGCCGCGACGTCCTGCTCCCGCGTGCTGCCGGCGCCGGCGTTGCCGCGGGGGAACGCCGCCACGGCGACGGACAGCGGCCGGGTGGCGGCGCGGACCGCCTGCGCGGGGCTGCTCGCGCACCGCCGCCGCTCGACGTCGCGCAGCAGCTCCACGAGGGCGCTCGCCGTCGGCAGGCCCTCGGGGTGCGGCTCCCAGGACCGGTCGGCCGGCGGGTCGCCGCGCAGCGCCAGGAACGACCGCACGCCCTCGTCGAGGAACTCCTCGATCGTCGCGGCGAGGTCCTCCCGCGAGCTGGCCACGCAGGTCAGGTGCGCGATCGGCGTCAGCGACGTCTCGCGCAGCAGCCGGCGGACGAGCTGCCGGGTCGTGGTCCGGGTGCTGCCCGAGGCGCCGTACGTGACCGAGACGAAGTCGGGGCGGGCCGCGGCGAGCTGCTGGACCGTGGACCACAGCCGGGGCGCGGCGTCCGGGTTCCGCGGCGGGAACAGCTCGAACGACACGGTCGGGCGGTCGACGGCCCCGAGGCCGTCCGGCACGGCGGTGCCCGCCAGGTGCGCAGGGACGTCGTGACTGCTCATCGTCAGCTCCATCGAACCTGGCGGAAGCACCCGCACCCTCGGTGAGGAGGGGGGTTGCTGCGACGTCGACGAGCCAGGTCTCTCGGTCGCTCTGGATGGGTGCCGCCACACTAGGCCCGGCGGCGGCCGCCGTCCACTGCCCCTGACGTGTCATCTTCTCGTGACCCGGTTCACACCCCGGGTGGGGCCGCGCGCGGGCGGTGGCCGGGAGGGGTCCGGGGTGGCGGACGGGTGCGCCCGGGCGGCGGGCGGGTGCGGCGGCGCCGTGCGAGGCTGCGTGGGGTGACCGACCTGCGCACCGTCCCGCTGCCCGCCCGCCGGATCCACGCCCGGGACCTGGTCCCGCCGGACGCCCCCGAGGCCGTGGTCCTCGGCGAGGCCCGCGCGCGGCTGGGGGAGCGGCCCGTGCACGACGCGCGGGACGGCTCCGTCGTGTGGGTGGACATCGACGCGTGCAGCGTGCACCGCTGGGCCGGCGGCGACCACGCGCGGGACGCCGTGGTCAGCGTGCCGTCGCCGGTGTCGCTGGCCTGGCCGGCCGCCGCGGGCGGGCTGCTGCTCGCGACCGCGGACGGCCTCGGCGTGCACGACGGCACCACGCTCGGCCCGCTCACCCGGCCGGCGGACATGCCCCGGGACTACCGGTTCAACGACGGCGGTGTCGACGGCGACGGGCGCCTGTGGGTCGCGACGATGCCGCGTGACGGCTCGCCGGGCGACGGGACGGTGTACCGGGTGGTCGCCACGGACGAGGGCCTCGAGGTCGCCGCGGTGCTCACCGGGGTGGGGGTCGGCAACGGCCTGCAGTGGAGCCCCGACGGCGCGACGCTCTACGTCACGGACACCAGCACGGCGACCGTGTACCGGCTGCCGTACGACACGGCGTCCGGCACCGCCGGCGCCCCCGAGCCGTTCCTGTCCTTCGACGCGGACGGACCGCAGCCGGACGGCACGACGGTCGACGGGGAGGGCTGCCTGTGGGTCGCGCTGTACGGCGGCGGCGCGGTGCTGCGGTTCGCGCCGGACGGGACCCCGCTCGGGGCGATCCGGGTCCCGACGGAGCGGGTGACCTGCCTGGGGTTCGGGGCGCCGGGGTCGGGGCGGGCGTACGTGACGACCGCGCACGCCGACGGGGACCCGCTCGCGGGGGCGGTGCTCGGCGCGGAGGTGGCGGTGGACGGGCTGCGGGTGCGGGCGTTCGGGGAGGGGTGAGCGGCCCTCGGCCTCACTCTGCGAGGTCGGCGCGTCGTTCCAGGGTGAGCCGGGCGCCGAGCGCGGCGGCGAGCCGGACGAGCGTGTCCCGCGTCGGGTTGCCGAGCCCGCGCTCGATCCGGCTGATGTCGGCCTGCTGCACCGAGGCGCGCGCGGCGAGCGCGGCCTGGCTCAGCCCGTGGGTCCGTCGCAGGTGCGCGATCTCCGCCCCGAGCAGCTCCTCGGCCGCGAGCTGCGCGCGGAGCCCCGCCGCGAGGTCCGCGGCGACGTCGCGGACGTCCTCGTCCCAGTGGGACCGCGCCTCGTCGGCGATCCTGCGGTAGGGGGTGGTCGCCACGGTGCTCCTCCGATCGGTGTCCTCTGATCATGTGCCGTGGCACATCGCGCGTCAACCCGTCCGACGCCACGTCGCCAGATGGCGTCGCGCGCGGTCGATCTCGCGGCGCTGGCGGCGCTCGGACGTGTCCCGGCCCTTGTCGTACGCGTGCAGCAGCAGCACGACCCGCGCGCCGTGGAACGTCACGAACAGGCGGAGGAGCACGGTGCGGTGCCCCGCGGTCTCCGGCACGTCCGCGCGTGCTGCCGGTCCGGCCCGGCGCGATCGCACCGCGCGCAGGGACTGGCGGACGCGGATCTCGAACAGCCCCTCGCCCAGAGCGCGACACCACGGCGTGCCGAGAAGGTCGATGCCGTACGGCTCGACCACCTCCGTCAGCACCGCGTCGACGACGGCCTGGACGTACGGATCCGCCCGCCGGAACCACCGCTCGAACGGTGCGGTGCCCGTCCGGTCGTCCCTCCAGACCTCGACCTGCCACCGCCCGCCCTCTCCGGTTGGTGCCGGCCCGTGCTCGCGGTGGCCCACGACCTCACCCCCCGGCGCGCGCCAGGACGACGGGGCAGTCGGCCAGGTGGTCGTCGACGATCCCGCACGCCTGCATCGCCGCGTACGCCGTCGTGGGCCCGACGAACCGGAACCCCTGCCGCTTGAGCTCCTTCGCGAGCGCGGCCGACTCCGGGGTCGTCGCCGGGACCTCGGCGAACGTCCGCGGCCGGGGCCGGGTGCCGGGGGCGGACGCGGCGGACCAGAACAGCTCGTCCAGGCTCAGCCCGCGGCCGTGCAGGTCGAGCAGGGCGCGGGCGTTGGCGACGGCCGCCGTGATCTTGGCGCGGTTCCGGATGATCCTGGTGTCCGCCATCAGCCGCTCGACGTCGTGCTCGTCGAACCCCGCCACGACGGCCGGGTCGAACTCCGCGAACGCCGCGCGGAAGCCCTCGCGGCGGCGGAGGATCGTGATCCACGCGAGGCCCGACTGGAACGCCTCGAGCGTCATGCGCTCGAACAGCTCCCGCTCGCCGTGCACGGGGACGCCCCACTCCTCGTCGTGGTAGCGCTCGTAGAGCGGGTCGCCGTCGCCGAAGCAGCGGCGGCCGGCGAGGGCGGGGAGGGTGTCCGGGGCGTCGCTGCTCGTCATGCCGCCACTCTGCCGCACCGGTGCGACACCCGGTCGCCGCCCTCCACAGGCCGCACCGCACCCGGAGCCTGGGGACGACAGGCCCAGGCGTCCACCATGCGGTCGCGACTTGTCTGCCACGTGAGACGGCGTAAGGTCGCCCGAGCGCTGGAGCACCGACCGTCCCGCGAGCCGACCCTGGAGCCGACCCCGACGACCGCCGGTGGCCCGCGCCACCCGGATCGTCGAGGAGCCCCGCATGTCAGCCACCACCGTGCCCACCACCACGCCGCCGGCCGAGCCCCGGCCGCTCAACTCGCCGTCCCGTGTCATCGCGGCGAGCCTCGTGGGCACCACCATCGAGTTCTACGACTTCTACGTGTACGCGACGGCCGCCGTTCTCGTGTTCCCGAAGCTGTTCTTCCCGACCGGGAACGACACCACGGCGCTGCTCGCGTCGTTCGCGGTGTTCGGCGCCGCGATGGTGGCGCGCCCGATCGGCGCGATCTTCTTCGGCCACCTCGGCGACCGCCGCGGCCGCAAGACCACGCTGGTCTACTCGCTGCTCACCATGGGCGTCGCGACCTTCCTCATCGGGCTGCTGCCGACGTTCGGCCACATCGGCGTCGGCGCCACGGTCGCGCTGCTGGTGCTGCGGCTCGCGCAGGGCTTCGCGCTCGGCGGCGAGTGGTCGGGCGCAGCGCTGGTCGCCACCGAGAACGCCCCGGCCGGGAAGCGCGCCTGGTACGGCACGTTCCCGCAGCTGGGCGCCCCGCTCGGCTTCATCATCGCCAACGGGATCTTCCTCATCATCAACGGCGTCCTCGGCCAGGGCTCGGACGCGTTCATGTCCTGGGGCTGGCGCGTGCCGTTCCTGTTCTCCGCCGTGATGGTGATCATCGGCCTGTGGGTGCGGCTCAAGCTGGTCGAGTCCGAGGCGTTCACCCAGGCCGAGAAGAAGGGCACCATCACCAAGGTGCCGCTCGGCACGACGCTGAAGTTCCACTGGCGCGAGACCCTGCTCGGCACGTTCATCATGCTGGCGACCTACGTGCTGTTCTACCTGATGACGAACTTCACGCTGACCTACGGCACCCGCGCGGTCGCGCCGGAGGACGGCGAGCCCGGCGGCCTGGGCATCCCGTACGTGCACTTCGTGCTCATGCAGATCATCGGCGTGCTGTTCTTCGGCATCTTCACGATGCTGTCCGGCCCGCTGGCCGACCGGCTGGGGCGCCGGCGCCTGCTCATCGGCGTCACGTCGGCGATCATCGTGTTCGGGTTCTCGTTCCCGCTGTTCCTCACGGTGCGCGACGACCTCGTGTTCACCGGCGCGCTCACGCAGGCGTTCCTGGTGCTCGGGTTCCTGCTGATGGGTGCCACGTTCGGCCCGATGGGCGCGCTGCTGCCCGAGCTGTTCCCGACGAACGTCCGGTACACCGGCTCCGCGGTCGCCTACAACGTGTCGTCGATCCTCGGTGCGGCGCTGGCCCCGATCGTGGCGCTCGCGCTGTGGGCGGCGGCGGACGGCAGCACCTGGCTCGTCGGCGTGTACCTGTCGGCGATGGGCGTGCTGACCCTGCTCGCGCTGATCCTCTCCCGCGAGACGAAGGACCAGGACTACGCGAGGTCCTCGCACGCGGACTGACCCCGCGACCACCGCACCCGTGCGCCGAGATAGGACCGCGCGCGCGAGAGAGGACTGCCCATGGTCCTATCTCGCCGCGGCGGTCCTATCTCGGCGCGTGCTGGCCGGGTGAGGGAGGCCGGGCCGCAGGCCCGTCAGGCCGGCGGGTCAGGCCAGCGCCGCCAGGGCCTTGCGGATGCGCTTCTCGCTGACCGGGACCGGGGTGCCGAGCTGCTGGGCGAACAGGCTCACGCGGAGCTCCTCGAGCAGCCAGCGGGCGTCGTCGAGCGCCGCCAGGTCGGCGGGCACCAGGGTCCGGCTGGTCACGCGGGCCCGGGTCTGCCCGAGCAGCTGCTCCAGGTCGCGCACCTGCCAGGCGAGCTGCTCGTCCCGCGCGGGGTTGCCGGCGGCCTTGTCGAGCCGGTAGGCCGCGGCGCGCAGGTAGCGCGCCAGGTGCGGCAGCCGGTCCGCGCCGGTCTCGGAGACGAATCCGTCGTGCACCAGGCGCTCGGCCTGCTCCTGCACGTCGCGCACGGTGCCGAGCAGGGCGAGCGACCGGGTGCCGCGGACGGCGCCGTCGAGGTCCCGGGCCGCGGCCAGCACCGCGACCAGGTCCTGCACCACCCGGTGCACGGCGTCCTCGAGCCGGTCCCGGACGAACCCGCGGGCCGCCGCGTAGGCGTCGGCGGACCGGACGGCCGTCGCCGGGCGCCCGGCGAGGTGCTCGGTCAGCAGCCGGTCGACGGCGGCGAGCTGCACGTCGGCGACCAGCGCCTCGGTGCTCGGGTACGGGCTGGCCGCGAGCGTGAGCGCCTGGGTGCCCGACCACCGCGAGGTGATCCGGCCCGCGGCGAGCCCGACGTCGCGGACCAGCAGCCGGCGCAGGCCGCGGCGGTGCCGGACGGCCTGGTCCCCGGCGTCGGCCAGCACCTCGACCCGGACGGTCGCCGCTGGCCCGGAGCCGTGCTCCACGAGCGCCGGGTAGCCGCGCACCGTGAGCCCGCTCGCGTCCTGCGTCTCGACGCGCTCGGGGAGGGCGCCGCCGGGCAGGTCGGCGGGCCAGGTGTCGAGGTCGGTGCCGTCGAAGCCGGGCAGCGCGGGCGTCGCGGCCCGGGCCCCGGGACCGGGGACGGCCGCCGACCCGCCGCGGCCGGGCGCCGGGCCTCCGCCGCCGTCGCCGTCCACCGCCCCCGACCGGGCGCGCGCGTCCGCCATCGCGTCCCGCACCGCGGTCCGGACGGCGGTGCTCACTGCGTCCTGGGTCCGCGCCGCGAGCGTCCGCTGCAGCACTGCGAGGTCCTTGCCCTCGTCGAGCACCCGGCCGCGGTCGTCCACGACCCGGAACGTCATCCGCAGGTGCGGGGGGAGCCGGTCGAGGTCGATCGCGCCGTCGGGCACGACGACGTCGCGGAGCGCCCGGACGGCCTGCCGGAAGGCGGTCTCGTACGACGGCGCGGCGTCGGCCGCCCGCACGGTGTCCTCCCACGAGGCGGTGTGCGCGTCGAGCCAGCCGACCACGTCGCGCGCGACGTCCGGCGCGGGCACCAGCTGCACCCGGACCGGCTTCGGCAGCGCGCGGATCGTCGCCGTCACCAGCTCCTCGCGGAGCCCCGGCACCATCCAGTCGAAGCCCTCGGGCCGGACCCGGGCCAGCGCGACGAGCGGGACGTGCACGGTGACGCCGTCCGCGTCCGCGCCGGGCTGGAACTGGTAGGTCAGCGGCAGCGCGAGGTCGCCCTGCGGCCAGGTCGACGGGAACGAGGACTCGTCCACGCCGCCCTCGTCGGTCACCAGCAGCTCGCGGGTGAACGTCAGCAGGTCGGGGTCCTGGCGGCGCGCGCCCTTCCACCACTGGTCGAAGTGCCGCGCGGACACGACGTCGTCGGGGATCCGCTCGTCGTAGAAGTCGAACAGGGCGTCGTCGTCGACGACCAGGCCGCGGCGCCGGGACCGGGCCTCCAGGTCCTCGGCCTCCTTCAGCAGCCGGCGGTTCTCGGCGAAGAACGCGTGGTGCGTGGTCCAGTCGCCCTCGACCAGCGCGTGCCGGATGAACAGCTCGCGCGCGTGCTCGGCGTCGACCTTCCCGAACAGCACCCGCCGCCCGGTGACGATCGGGACGCCGTAGAGCATCACCCGCTCCAGGGCCATGGCGGCGCCCTGCTTGGACGACCAGGACGGCTCGGAGTACGACCGCTTCACCAGGTGCCCGGCCAGGTCCTCGGCCCACTCGGGCTGGATGCGCGCGGCGTCGCGGGCCCACAGCCGGGAGGTCTCGACGAGCTCGCCCGCCATCACCCAGGCCGGCGGCTTCTTGGCCAGCCCGGAGCCCGGGAAGATCGCGAACTTGGCACCGCGCGCGCCCAGGTACTCGTTGCGGCCGCGCCGGTCCGGGGTGCGCCCGCCGTCACCACGGCCCTTGCCCCGGGCCTGCGCGCCGCCGCCGGACAGGTCCGACGCCTCCTGCATGCCGATCTGCGACAGCAGGCCGGACAGCAGCGCGACGTGCACCCGGTCGGCGTCCCACTCCAGCCGGTGCGCGCCGCGGCCCTCGGTCGCGGGGTCGCGCTCCTCGGACAGGTCGCGGTCGGTCGTCCGCGGCGGGTTCATCGTGATGCCGAGCGGCTTCGCGAGCTCCTTGAGCTGCGTCACGACGTCCTGCCACTCGCGCAGCCGCAGGTAGTTGAGGTACTCGGCCTTGCACAGCCGCCGGAACGCCGAGCCCGACAGGTCGCGCTGCGCGTCGCGGACGTACTGCCAGAGGTTGAGGTACGCCAGGAAGTCGGACGTCGGGTCGGCGAACCGGGCGTGCAGCTGGTCGGCCTGGGCGCGCGTCTCGACCGGGCGCTCGCGGGGGTCCTGGATCGACAGGGCGGCGGCCACGATCATCACCTCGCGCGCGACGCCCCGCCGACCGCCCTCGACGATCATCCTGGCCAGCCGCGGGTCCATCGGCAGCTGGGCGAGCGCGCGGCCGGTGTCGGTCAGCCGGGTGCCGGAGGGGCCGGTCTCCAGCGCGCCGAGCTCGGTCAGCAGCTGAACGCCGTCGCGCACGGCCCGGGTGTCCGGCGGGTCGACGAACGGGAACGACGCCACGTCGTCCGGCCCGGTCGCGACGCCGACCGCGACCATCTGCAGGATCACCGACGCGAGCGAGGTGCGCAGGATCTCGGGCTCGGTGAACCGCGGCCGGGACGCGAAGTCGTCCTCGGAGTACAGCCGGATCGCGATGCCGTCGGCGACGCGCCCGCACCGGCCCGACCGCTGGTTCGCCGACGCCTGCGAGATCGGCTCGATCGGCAGCCGCTGCACCTTGGTGGCCTTGGAGTACCGCGAGATGCGCGCGGTGCCGGGGTCGACGACGTACCGGATGCCCGGCACCGTCAGCGAGGTCTCGGCGACGTTGGTGGCCAGCACGACGCGGCGGGTGCCGTGCTGCTGGAACACCCGGTGCTGCTCCGCGGCCGACAGCCGGCCGTACAGCGGCAGCAGCTCGACGGCGTCGGGGCGGCGCTGGTCCTGCACCCGCACGCCCAGGTGGCCGCGCAGCGCCTCCTCGGCGTCGCGGATCTCCCGCTCGCCGGACAGGAACACCAGGACGTCGCCGGGGCCCTCGGCGGCGAGCTCGTCGACCGCCTCGCAGATCGCCGTCATGAGGTCGCGGTCCTCGGCGGGCGGCGGCGTCCGCGCGCCCTTCGCCGGGGCGCCGCGGGAGCCCGCGCGCGGCCGGGTGCCGTCGTCCGCGTCGAGGTCGTCCGGGTCGTCGGTGGGGCGGTCGGGGGACAGCGGGCGGTACCGGAGCTCGACGGGGTAGGTGCGCCCGGTGACCTCGACGACCGGTGCCGGGACGCCGTCGGGGTGCTCGGCGTCCGCAGGGCCGGCGAAGTGCGCCGCGAACCGCGCCGAGTCGATCGTCGCCGACGTGATGACGACCTTGAGGTCGGGGCGGCGCGGCAGCAGCTGGGCCAGGTAGCCCAGGATGAAGTCGATGTTGAGCGACCGCTCGTGCGCCTCGTCGATGATGAGCGTGTCGTAGGCGCGCAGCTCCGGGTCGCGCTGGATCTGCGCGAGCAGGATGCCGTCGGTCATGACCTTCACGAGCGTGCGGTCCGACGACTCGTCGGTGAACCGCACCTGGTAGCCGACGAGCTCGCCGATCGTGGTGCCCAGCTCCTCCGCGATCCGCTCCGCGACCGTGCGGGCGGCGATCCGGCGGGGCTGGGTGTGCCCGATCTGGCCGTCCCGGCCGCGGCCGAGCTCCAGGGCGATCTTGGGCAGCTGGGTGGTCTTCCCGGACCCGGTCTCGCCGGCGACGATGACGACCTGGTGGTCGCGGATCGCGGCGGCGATCTCGGCCCGGCGCGCCGACACCGGCAGCTGCTCGGGGTAGACGACCGGCGGGAGGACGACCGCGCGGCGGGCGTCGGCGAGGGCGGCCAGGCGCCGGGCGCGGGACTCGCGGCCGCGGCGGGGGTCCTGGGCGCGCTGGTCGGGGCCGCGCTGGTCGGACCCGCGCTGCTCCGGCGCGCGTCCGTCGCCGGCGGGCCGTCGTCCGCGCCCGCCGCGTCGCCGCCGGAGACGCCCGGGTGCGGCGTCGCCGCCGTCGCCGCTCGCGGGACGGGGGGCGGGGGCGGGGCTGGTGGGGTCGGCGGCTGTCATCGGCGGTCCATTGTCACCGCACCGCCCCCGGTGACGCGATCTCGATTCGCGGAGAGCGATCACCCGGACGCCGAGATCGGTGCCCCGCGCCGAGATCGGTGGCAGGAGGCACCGATCTCGGGCGGGAGCACCGATCTCGACGACCGGCAGGCGGCTCAGCGCACGATCGCGTCCGAGATCGCCAGGGTGCCGCGGAGCCGGATGTCGTCCGAGGCCGCCCCCACCAGCACGGGGATGGTGCCGGTCGGGGTGCGCCACGCGTCGAGGTCGACGTCCCAGTAGGACAGCGACTCCGGGCTGAGCGTCACGGTGACCGTCTGCGTCTGCCCCGGCGCGAGCGTCGCGGTGCCGAACCCGGCCAGGCTGATCGGGGCGCTGCTGACCCGGCGGGTCGGCAGGTTCCCGACGTAGACCTGGACGGTCTCGGTGCCGGCGACCGCGCCGGTGTTGGTCACGTCGACCGTGGCCTGCAGCTGCGAGCCGCCGTCGGCGCCGGGGACGACCGCGGTGCGCAGGTTCGCGTACTGGTAGGTCGTGTACGACAGCCCGTGCCCGAAGGCGTACTGCGGCGTGATCCCGTTCTCCGCGTACCCGCGGTACCCGACGAAGATCCCCTCGCTGAACTGCTGGTCCAGCCCGTCGCCCGGGTACTGCGACGGGTCGCTGACCGGCGTGGAGGCCTCGTCGACCGGGATGGTCACCGGCAGCCGGCCGGACGGGTTGACGTCGCCGAACAGGATGCCGGCGACCGCCGCCCCCTGCTCCTGCCCGCCGAACCAGTTGTGCAGCACGGCGCCCACGCCGCCGTCCCAGTCGGACGTCTGCACGACGCTGCCCACCTCGAGCACGACGATCGTGCGCGGGTTGGCCGCTGCGACCTGGCGGATCAGCTCCGCCTGCCCGTTCGGCAGGTCGAGGCTCGGCCGGTCGCCGCCCTCGGAGGAGTAGTCCCGCACGACGACGACCGCCGCCTGCGCGGACCGCGCGGCCTGCGCGGCGGCCTGGACGCTCGGGGTGACGACCGGCTCCGGCGGGGTCCAGCCCAGCTTGAACGCGGCACCGGCGTCGGTCCCGCCGGGGGAGTCGTTGGTGTACTCGGCCCGCAGGGCGTAGGTCTGGCCGGCGACGAGCTCCACGGGCGCCGTGGTGACGGCGGCGGGGTCGCCGGACGGCCCGGTGGTGAGCACCGGCTGGTCGTCGAGGAAGACGGTGCTGGTGCCGTTGGTGGTGGCGGCGAGCTCGTACGTGCCGGTGACCGGGGCGGTGAGCGTGCCGGTCCAGCGGATCGACGCGTTGTGCTCGTTGTCCTGCAGCGGGAAGTGCGGCGACTGCGAGTTCAGCCCCTCGAACAGGTAGAACCCGCCGTTGATCCCGACGTACGGCTCGGTCCGGTCCACCGCGGGGGCGCCCGACAGGTCGTCGCTGTCGAAGTACTCGACGCGGACGCCGGCCCCGTCGCCGAGGGCGGAGGTGAGGAAGTCGGACGGGATCGGGTCCGGCCCGGCGAGCAGCGACGTCGAGGTGACGGGGTCGTTGCCCGGCGTGTGCGTGACGGTCACGCCGGCGGCCACGCGGTCCTGGATGCCCTGCAGCGGGCTGATCGTCCGCGTCGGGTTCACCAGCGAGGAGCCGCCGCCCTGGACGACGACGTCGGCATCGGCACCGATCACGGCGATCGACCCGACGCCCGGCCCCAGCGGCAGCGCGCCGTCGTTCTTCAGCAGCACCGACGCCCGCTCGGAGACCTGCCGCGCGAACGCCGAGTTGGCGTCCTCGGGCAGCGGGCTGATGGTCGGCGGGTTGTCGAACAGCCCGAGCGCGACCATCGGGCGCAGGATCCGCAGCACCGCGTCGTCGATCCGCGACGTCGGGACCTGACCCGCGCGCACCGCGTCGAGCAGCGGCCCGCAGAAGAAGCAGTCGCCGGGCCCCACCTCGGGGGTGAAGTTCCCGGGCATCTCCTGGTCCATGCCCGCCAGGACCGCCTGCACCGTGCTCGGCGTGGCGCCGTAGTCGCTCATCACCCAGCCCTGGAACCCGAGCTGCTGCTTGAGGATCTGGTTGAGGGTCTCGTCGTTCTCGCAGCCGCGGACGCCGTTGATGCCGTTGAACGAGCACATCGCCGACCCGGCGCGGCCCTCGTCCTGCGCGATGGCGAACGGCCGCGTGTAGATCTCCTGCAGCGTCCGCTCGTCGAGGACGGCGTTGCCGCCGATCAGCCGGTTCTGCTCCTGCGTGTAGACGTTGTAGTGCTTGAGGTCGGCGATCACCGGGTTCGACTGGATGCCGCGCACCTCGGCGGCGGCCATGTCCCCGGACAGCAGCGGGTCCTCGCCGAAGCCCTCGAAGTTGCGGCCGCCCTGCGGGACGCGCCCGATGTCGAGCGCCGGGCCCAGCAGCACGTTGTGCCCCGTGCGGTGCGCCTCGTCGCCGGCCAGCCGGCCGTACTCCTGCGCGAGCGACGCGTCCCACGTCGCGGCCAGGGCCAGCGGTGAGGGCAGCTGCGTCGACAGCTTCCCGTTCACGTCGGGGTTGGCGATCCGCACGCCCGCCGTCCCGTCGGCCATGGTCAGGGCCGGGATCCCGACCCGCTCGATCGGGGCGTTGTAGAAGCCGAAGAAGTTGTTCAGCTCCCCGTGCATCATGTTGACCTTCTCGTCGAGGGTCATCCGCCGCAGGATCGCCCGCGCACGGGCGGTGTCGTCCGGCGACTCGTCCCACCAGAAGTCCGACGGGAACGACTGCGCCTCCTGCAGGGCCTCGGTGACCGCGGTCTCCACCGCGGGGTCGTCGTCGGGCGAGGCCGCCGCGGCGGCTCCGACCGGGACTGTCAGCGCCAGTGCCGCGAGGAGCGCGGGCACGCTGGCGCGCCGGGTACGTGGGTGCATCGTCGAACCCCCTGGATCACGGGTCGCCCGCACGTCCCGCGGGCGACGTCGCCTGGTCGCGCCAGTAGGTCACCCGTTCGGGTGAGGGTCAAGGGGTGGGTGCCGGGGGCAACCGGGCGCGTCGAGGGCGTGCCGGGCGGCGGCGGGCGACTGACCACGGGGGTCGCGGGTGGCGCCGGCACCGGGCCGCGCGGAGGCCCGTGCGCGGGCGCCCCGGCGGTGTCCGGAGGGCGGTCGGTCCGGGGTCACGATGTGGATGGGTGGCCGGGGTCGGCCCGAGCGGTCCCACCCGGTCGGTCGCGGTCGACGGGACGCCGCCGACGTCCCGGTGGCCGTGGTCGCGCGCCCCTGTCGGACCCGCCTCGTAGGGTGGCGGGCATGACGAGCGAGCAGGACCAGGGCGCGGCCACCGAGGGCGAGCGGCGCGCCGCGCAGGCGCTCGCGGACGCGGGCATCGCGCACGAGATCGTCCGGCACGGCCCGGTGCGCTCCCTCGCCGAGGCGGCCGCGGCCCGTGGCATCGACCCGTCGGGCATCGTCAAGACGCTGGTCGTGCGGCGCGGTGACGACGACTACCTGTTCGTGCTCGTGCCCGGCGACCGCACGATCTCCTGGCCCAAGCTGCGCACGCTGCTGGGCGTGAGCCGGATGTCGATGCCGGACGCGGCGACCGCCAAGGAGGTCACCGGGTACGAGCGCGGCACCATCACGCCGTTCGGCTCCCTGCGCGCCTGGCCGGTGGTGGCCGACGAGCGGGTGCTCGGGCGCCCCGCGTCGATCGGCGGGGGCGGCCACGGGGTCGGCGCGCGCGTGGACGGCGACGACCTCGTCCGGGTGCTGGACGCCACCGTGGCGGACGTCACCGAGCCGATGCCGGACGGCGCGGCCTGACCCTCGGCGCCACCATCCCGACCGGACGGTCAAGGTTCGGTCAAGACCGCGTCCCGGCGCCGGGAACGAAGCGGGCGACGGATGCGTTGTCCCGGACGGAGGACGCGCTGGTCACGCCTCCCGCGGTCCCCGGGACGCGGCGTTCGGCATGCGCGCGCGACGCCGGGGGTCCATGATCGGGCGGCCCCACGCAGACTTGGAGAGAACGAGGACATGAACCTGACCGAGGATCCCGCCCCCGTCGGGGGGATCGACGTGACCGCCGCGCACGGGCGCACGGTGGTCCGGCTGTGGGGCGAGGTCGACGGTGCGCTGCGGGCCGAGGCCAGCACCTCGATGGCGCAGGCGCTCGCGAGCACCGCGCCGATCGTGGTCGACGCGACCGACGTGACGTTCATCGACTCGTCCGGTCTCGCGTTCGTGCTGCAGCTGAACCTGGCCGCCGGCGAGACGGCGCAGGGCCTGACGCTGCGGGACCCGCAGCGGCAGGTGCTCGAGAAGCTCGACATGCTCGGCATGGCCGGGGAGTTCGCCCCCGAGCCCGACGCCGCGCCGGAGCGCGCGATCGCCTGACGGCCGCCACGCCCGTCGTCCACAGGCGACGCCCGCCGTGCGCGGGGATGTCGGTGGTGGCGGCTAGTTTCGAGGCATGCGGCTCCTGCACACCTCCGACTGGCACCTGGGCCGCACCCTGCACGGCGTCGACCTGACGGCCCACCAGCAGGCGTTCCTCGACCACCTCGTCGAGGTGGTCCGCGAGGAGCGCGTGGACGCGGTGCTCGTCGCGGGCGACGTCTACGACCGCGCGATCCCGCCGGTCGAGTCGGTGGCCCAGCTGTCCGACGCACTCCGGCGGCTGTCCGAGCACGCCGCGGTCGTCGTGACCCCGGGCAACCACGACTCGGCGATCCGACTGGGCTTCGGCGCGGACCTCATGCAGGACCGGGTCCGGGTCCTCGCGCGCGTCGACGACCTGGCCCGGCCGGTCGTGCTGCCGGGCGACGGGCACGACGTCCTCGTCTACGGCCTGCCGTACCTCGACCCCGACGCGGCCCGGCACGCGCTCGCGGCGCCCGACGCCGACGGGCCGCTGCCGCGCTCGCACGCCGCCGTGCTCGGTGCCGCGATGGACCGGGTCCGGGCCGACCTGGCCGCGCGCGCGACCGAGTCCGCCGTCGCCGGCCGGGGCGCGCCCCGCTCCGTGGTGCTCGCGCACGCGTTCGTCGTGGGCGGCGCCGCCAGCGAGTCGGAGCGGGACATCCGGGTCGGCGGGGTCGACCACGCGCCGGCCTCCGTGTTCGACGGCGTCGACTACGTCGCGCTCGGCCACCTGCACGGCCCGCAGCGGGTCGGTGACGGCGCCGGCGCGACGGTGCTGCGCTACTCCGGCTCGCCGCTCGCGTACTCGTTCTCGGAGGCGCGGCACGCCAAGTCCACGGTGCTGGTGGGCCTCGGCCCGTCCGGGGTGCCGGACGTCCGCCTGGTCCCGGCCCCCGTGCCGCGCCGCCTCACCGACCTGACCGGTCCGCTCGACGACCTGCTCGGCGCTGCCGGTGAGCCGCACCTCGACGACTGGGTCCGCGTGACCGTCACCGACGCGCACCGGCCCGCCGACCTGTACCGCCGGGTGCGGGCCCGGTTCCCGCACGCGCTCGTGGTGCAGCACCAGCCGCCGGCCCGCGACGACGGTCCCCGGGCCGCCGAGGTGACGGCCGCGCGCGACCCGCTGGAGGTCGCCGCGGAATTCGTCCAGCACGTCAGCGGGTCGCGGCCGACCGACGCCGAGGCCGCGGTGCTCCGCCGCGCCTACGAGCAGGTCGTCGCGGCGGAGCGGAGCGCCTGATGCGGCTGCACACCCTGACCATCCAGGCGGTCGGCCCGTTCGCCGGCCGGCACACCGTCGACTTCGCCGCCCTGTCGGCCGGCGGGCTGTTCCTGCTCGAGGGGCCGACCGGCGCCGGCAAGTCGACGGTCATCGACGCCGTGGTGTTCGCGCTCTACGGCAAGGTCGCGTCGGCGTCGGCGAGCGAGGACCGGCTGCGCTCGGCGTTCGCCGCGGACGACGTCGAGACGGTCGTCGACCTGGTGTTCGAGACCGGGTCGGGCGTGTACCGGGTGCGGCGCACGCCGGCCTACGAGCGCGCGAAGAAGCGCGGGACGGGCCGCGCCAAGCAGCAGGCGACCGTGAAGCTGTGGCGGCTCACCGCGGCACCCGAGGGCCCCGCCCCGGACCGGGAGGACGTCGACGCCGGGGACCCGCCCGGCGAGCTGCTCTCCACCCGGCTCGACGAGGCGGGTGCCGAGCTGACCCGCGTCGTGGGCCTGGACCGCGCCCAGTTCGTGCAGACGATGGTGCTGCCCCAGGGCGAGTTCGCCGCGTTCCTGCGCGCCGACCCCGAGCAGCGTCGCGGCCTGCTGCAGCGCATCTTCGGCACCGAGGTCTACGAGCGGGTGCAGCAGCGCCTGGACGAGCTCCGCCGCGACGCCCAGCGCGCCGTGACCGAGGCGCGGACCCAGGTGCAGGAGTGCACCGCGCGGTTCGCCGGCGCGTCCGCCGCGGACGAGGACGGCGTCGCCGCGCTGCGCGTCGCCGCCGCGGAGGACGTCGCCGCCCTCGCCCCGCTGGTCGCCGACCGGCTCGCCGCCCTGCGCGCGCACGAGGACGCCGCCCGCGCGGCCGCCGACGCCGGCGCCCGGCGGGCGACCGAGGCCCGCGCCGCGTCCGACGGCGCGGGCGCCCGGCTGCGGCTCGTCCGGCGCCGGGCGGCGCTGGTGGAGGAGCGCACCCGGCTCGCGGCGGCGGCGGAGCAGCACGCCGCCGACGTCGCGCGGGTGGACCGCGCCCGCCGCGCCGCGGTGGCGCGGCCGGTCCTGCGCGGGCTCGACGACGCCCGCGGCGCCCTCGCCGGCGCGGACAAGGAGCTGCGCGCCGCGCTCGACGCCGCCCCGGCCGGGCTCGCCCCCGCCGACCCCGAGGCCGCGCTCGCCGACCCCGGCCTGCCCGCGGCGCTCGCCGGGGTGCGGGAGGCGGCGGCCGCGCAGGTCGCCACCCTGACCCGCGTCGTGGGGCTCGAGCGCGCGCTCCCCCAGCGCGCCCGCGACCGCGACCGGCTCCGGGAGGTGCAGGCCGTGCGGACCCGCACGATGGCGGAGGCCGACGACCTGCTCGCGGTGCGCCCGGAGGGCCGGGCCGCGCTCGTGGCCGACCTCGACGCGGCTGCCGCGCTCGCCGCCACCGCCCCGACCCGCGCGCGCGACCTGGCCGACGCCGAGGCCGTGGCCGGGGCCGTGCGGGACCTGGGTGCGGCCGAGGCCGAGCTCGCCGCCGCCACCGACGCGCGGACCGCCGCCGCGCACGCCGCCGCCGCCGCGGTCGGGGAGGAGTCGCGCCTGCGCCGCGCCCGCCTCGCCGGGTTCGCGGGCGAGCTGGCCGCCGGCCTCGCGCCGGGGGAGCCGTGCCCGGTCTGCGGCGGCACCGAGCACCCGCACCCCGCGCCTGCCGGTGACGAGCCGGTGGCGGAGGAGGACGTCGCGGCCGCCGAGGACGCGCGCCGCACCGCGGAGGACGCCGTGCGTGCCGCCGAGGCCCGCGTCGTGGGCCGGACCGAGCGCTGCGCCGCGCTCCGCGAGCGGACCGGCGGCCTGCGCGCCGACCAGGGCGTCGTCGCCGCGGAGGCGGTCGACGCGGCACGGGCGGCCCTGGCCGCCGCGCGGGCGGCCGAGGCCGCGCGGGAGCGGCTCCGCGCGGACGTCGCGGAGCACGACCGCGTCACCGACGACCTCCGGCTCACGCGCGCCGCGCTCGGCGAGGAGCACGTCGCCGCCGGGCACGCCCTCGCCCGGGTCGAGGACGAGCTCGCGCGCGACACCGCCGAGGTCGGGGCCGCGCGGGACGGGCACCCGACGGTCCTCGCCCGCCAGGGCGCCGAGCAGGCCCGGGTGGACGCGGCCGACGGCCTGCTCGCGGCGCTCGACCGGCGCGCCGCCGCCGCCCGCGCCGTGGCCGACCGGGTCGCCGAGGTCGACCGCGTGCTCGCGGAGCAGGAGCTCGGCGACGAGGACGCCGCCCGCGCCGCGATCGCCGAGGCCGCCGACGTGGCCGCGGTGGAGCGCGCGGTGGAGGCGTACCGCACCGCGCTGGCCCGCGTGGAGCAGGGGCTGGCCGACCCGGAGCTCGCCGACCTCGCCGCCGGGGACCCGCACGCGCTCGCCGCCGAGGTGGCGGAGCTGGAGCAGGCGCTGGCCGACGCCGTGGGTGCCGCCGACGCCGCCGGTGCGCTCGTGGGCTCGGTCCGGGACCGCGCGGCGCGGGCCGCGGACGCGGCACGCCACGTCACGGAGTCCGCCGCCGCGCTCGCCGCGGCCGAGCAGCGGGCCGCCCCCGTGACCCGCATGGCGCGGCTCGCGGGCGGCGCGGACGCCGACAACGCCCGCGCGCTGTCGCTCGCGACGTACGTGCTGGTGCGCCGGTTCGAGGACGTGGTCGCCGCCGCGAACGACCGGCTGCGCGAGATGTCCGACGGCCGGTACGAGCTGGAGCGCAGCGACGAGCGCGAGGACGTGCGCACCCGCCGCACGGGACTGGCGATGCGGGTCGTCGACCACACGACCGGGGCGGCGCGCGACCCGCGCACGCTCTCGGGGGGCGAGACGTTCTACGTGTCGCTGTGCCTCGCGCTCGGCATGGCCGACGTCGTCACCGCGGAGGCGGGCGGCGTCGAGCTGGGCACGCTGTTCATCGACGAGGGCTTCGGCACGCTCGACCCGCACACCCTCGACGCCGTGCTCGGCGAGCTCGGGAGGCTCCGGGCCGGGGGACGGGTCGTCGGGGTGGTGTCGCACGTCGAGGCGCTCAAGCAGGCCGTGGCCGAGCGGATCGAGGTGCGCCGGCGGGCCGACGGGTCGAGCACGCTCGCGGTCGTCGCGGGCTGAGGCCTCACCACGTCCACCCGCGCGACGCCAGCTCCACCTCCTCGCGCATCCGCTCCCACGGGTCGCCCTTCGCCCGCGGCAGCACCTCCACCCCCGCGAGCCGGCACGCCTCGGCGAGCAGTGCGTCGTAGGCGAGCTGGCTGGCGATGATCCGCTCCGCCCGCGCCCAGGCGTGCGGGTCCTCCTCGAGCCGGCGCAGGTGGTCGGCCACGATGCCGAGCCGGACCTGCACGTGCAGGGCATCGAACGGGTCGGGCGCGGGCGGCGCGCCGTGCCGGCCGTGCCGCACCCGGGTGGCGACCCGGTCGAGCACCCCGGCGACCCGGGCCCGGCGGCGCTCGCGCGCAGCGCGCCGCCGCGGCGACGACTCCGCCCCCGGGATCATCCTGAGCACGACGGCGAACGTCAGCGCCGGCAGCACGAGCCAGAGCACCAGCCACCACGCCATCGGAGCACCTCGGCCCCAGCGTAGGCCGCGGGTGTGACCCGCGCCACAGTCGGGCGGCGTCGGGACCTCGGTCCCTCGGGGGCGGGATCAGGGACGGACCAGGGTGCTCCCGGATGCCCGCGTGCGAGGGGAGGGCGGGACGATCCACAGGTTGGCAGGGGAGCGACCACGACCAGGGATGAGGATCATGGCCACGAACGACGGCACGCCGATCGCGAGCGCGCGCGGTCTGGTGAAGACGTACGGCTCCGGCGAGGCGGCGGTGCGGGCGCTCGACGGCGTCGACGTCGACTTCGCACGCGGGGAGCTCACCGCGATCATGGGCCCGTCGGGGTCCGGCAAGTCGACCCTCATGCACTGCATGGCGGGCCTGGACCGCGGGGACGCCGGCACCGTGGTGGTGGACGGCCTCGAGGTCAGCACGATGAACGAGCGGAAGCTGACCCGGCTGCGCCGGGACCACCTGGGCTTCGTGTTCCAGGCGTTCAACCTGGTCCCGACCCTGACGGCGCTGGAGAACATCACGCTGCCGCTGGACATCGCGCGCCGCCCCGTCGACCGGGCGCACCTGGACGCCGTCGTGCAGGCCGTGGGCCTGGCGGACCGGCTCGGCCACAAGCCGACGGAGCTCTCCGGGGGCCAGCAGCAGCGCGTGGCCTGCGCCCGCGCCCTGGTGTCGCGGCCCTCGGTGGTGTTCGCGGACGAGCCGACCGGCAACCTCGACTCGACCTCGTCCGGCGAGGTGCTGGGCTTCCTGCGCCGCTCGGTCGACGACCTCGGCCAGTCGGTCGTCATGGTGACCCACGACCCGACCGCGGCGTCCTACGCGCACCGGGTGCTGTTCCTCGCGGACGGGCGCCTCGTCGGCGAGCTCGCCGACCCCACCCCGGACTCCGTCCTCGCCGCGCTCGCGGCCCTGCGCCCGGCCCCGGCCGGTGCCGCCGCCCCGGTCGCCGTCGCCGCCGCCGACGGGCCGCGCTGATGCTGCGGGTGGCGCTGCGCGGGATCCGGGCCCACCTCGTCCGGTTCCTGCTCTCCCTGCTGGCGGTCGCCCTCGGCGTCGCCTTCGTCGCGGGCACGTTCTCGCTCCGCACGATGATGTCGAGCACCTTCGACGGCATCGTCGACGCCGGCACCCCCGGCGACGCCTACGTCCGCGCGGAGCCCGCCGAGGGCTCGTCGGTGGTCGAGGGCACCACGGCCGGGCCCGCGGTCCCGATGTCGCTCGCGGACGAGATCGCCGCCCTCGACGGGGTCGCCCACGCGATCCCCGAGGCGCAGGGCTCGATCGTCCTGGTCGGCGCGGACGGCACCGCCGTGCAGAGCACCCAGGCGCCCAGCCTGGTGTTCTCCTACCTGCCGGACGACCCGTCGCTCGACGTCGTCGAGGGCCGCGGCCCGGAGCGCCCGGGCGAGATCGCGCTCGAGACGGCCACGCTGGCGTCCTCGGGCCTCGAGGTCGGCGACACCACGCAGGTCGTCCTCGGCGGGCAGCTGTCGGACGCGGAGGTGGTGGGCCGGTTCGACATGGGCGCGCCCATGGCCGGCGCGACGCTCGTGGTGGTCGACCCCGGCACCGGCTACGCGCTGTTCGCGCCCGACGGCGACGTGGCCGACATCGCGGTCTACGCCGAGGACGGCACCACGCCGGCCGAGCTCGTGGACGCCATCGCCCCGCTCGTCCCCGGCGACCTGCAGGTCGTCACCGGGCAGGAGCTGCGGGACGAGAACAAGGACGCCATCGGCGAGATGCTCGGCTTCATCACGACGTTCCTGCTGGTGTTCGCGGCGATCGCGCTGTTCGTGGGCGCGTTCATCATCTCCAACACCTTCGCGATGTCGGTCCGGCAGCGGATGCGCGAGTTCGCGCTGCTCCGCGCGGTCGGGGCGTCGCCGGCGCAGGTGTTCGCCTCGATCCTCGTCCAGGCGGCCGTCGTCGGCCTCATCGGCTCGGCCCTCGGCATCGCCGGCGGGCTCGGCCTGGTGCAGGGGCTCAAGTCCGTGTTCGAGGCGATGGGCATGGACCTGGCCGGGGACATCCCGGTCGACGGGGCGACGATCGGCGTCTCGCTGGTCGTCGGCACCGTGGTCAGCGTCCTCGCCGCCGCCGTGCCGGCCCGCCGCGCCGCCCTGGTGCCGCCGGTCGAGGCGATGCGCGACGACGTCGCGGTGCCCGAGCGCTCGATCCGGGTGCGCGCGGTCCTCGGCACGCTCCTGACCGGCCTCGGCGCCGCGGCGGTCCTCGCCGCCGTCCTGAACACCGGCGAGGACACGCTGGACGCCGCCCTCGGGGCGGGCGCCGCCGCGGTCCTGGTCGGCGTGCTCATGCTGGCGCCGAGCCTCGCGCGGACCGTCGTCGGGGCGCTCGCGTGGCCGTTCGTGCGACTGCTCCGGCCCGTCGGCCGGCTGGCGCGCGGCAACGTCGTGCGCAACCCGCGCCGCACCGCCAACACGGCGGGTGCGCTGATGATCGGCATGGCGCTGGTCGGCGGCGTGTCGGTGATCGCGGCCTCCGCGCAGGCCTCGGTCGCCGGGGTCGTCGAGTCGCAGCTGCACGCCGACGTGGTGCTGCAGTCCGCCACCCGGGACCTCCCGAAGGGCGCGATCGCCGAGGTCGACGCGCTCCCGGAGGTCGGGGCCAGCGCGGCCTTCGCGTTCGCCCCGCTCGAGGTGGCCGCCGACGACGGGACGACCGGGACGCAGTACGTCGCCGGGGTCCGGGACGACCTGTTCGACCGCACCATCGAGGCGGAGACGATCGACGGCGACCTGGCGTCGCTCGCCGACGGCGACGCCGCGGTCCAGGAGTCGACGGCGGACGACCAGGGGTGGGCCGTGGGCGACACCCTGCGCATCGCCGGCGCCACCGGCCCGCGGGACGTCACCATCGGCGCGGTGTTCACCAGCAACGTGATCGGCGCCCCGGTGGTGGTCGGCACCCAGGTCCTGGACGCGCTGGTCCCGCCCGAGCAGCAGATGGTCGACCTCCTGGCGGTCGACGCCGCCCCCGGGGTCGGCGCCGACGCGCTCAAGGACGCCGTGACCGCGGCGGTGGCGCCCTACGTCGTGATCTCGGTGCTGACCCAGGACGAGTTCGTCTCGAACATCGCCGACCAGGTCAACCAGGTGCTGGTCATCCTGTACGCGCTCCTCGGGCTGTCCGTGGTGATCGCGGTGCTGGGCATCGTGAACACGCTGGCGCTGTCCGTCATCGAGCGCACCCGGGAGATCGGGCTGCTCCGGGCCGTCGGCCTGGGCCGGCTCCAGCTCGCGGGCACCGTGACCGTCGAGTCCGTGCTCACGGCGGTGTTCGGCACCGTCGTCGGCCTGGTGGTCGGGGTGGCGCTCGCCTCCGCCCTGCCGTCGGTGTACGCCGACGACGGCCTGTCCGAGCTGGTGATCCCGTGGGGGAACCTGGCGGGCATGCTCGGGCTGGCCGTCGTCGTCGGGGTGCTGGCCGCGCTGTGGCCCGGCACCCGGGCGGCCCGGATGCGGGTGCTGGACGCCGTCAGCTACGAGTGAGGACCCACCCGTCCGGGCCGGCCAGGTCGTCGGCCCGGGCGGGGCCCCACGAACCGGGCGCGTACGGCTCGGGCTCGGGCCGGTCCGGCCCGAGCAGCGGGGCGAATGCCCGCCAGGCCGCCTCCAGCCCGTGCGGCGTCGTGAACAGCGTCTGGTCGCCCACGAGCACGTCGTGCAGCAGCGACGCGTACGGCGCGATCGGGTCGCCGGGCTCGACGTCGTCCAGCCCCAGCGACGCGGTCCCCGTGGCGAGCCGCAGGTCCGGCCCCGGCTGCTTCACGGTCGTCGTGATGTCGATGGCGCCGTCGCCCGCCAGCGACAGGCTGATGCGGCCCGGGCCGGCCGGCTCGCCGAACAGCTCGTCCGGCGTCTTCAGCACCAGCGTGACCCGCTGCGCCGACACCGCCATGCGCTTGCCGGTCCGCAGCAGGAACGGCACGCCGCGCCAGCGGTCGTTGTCCACCCACAGCCGCGCCGCGACGAACGTGTCGGTCGTCGAGTCGTCGGCGATGCCGTCGATGTCCCGGTAGCCGTCGAACTGGCCCAGCACGACCTCCCGGGGGTCCAGCGGCCGGAAGCAGCCGATCACGGCCTCGCGCGCCGACGCCAGGTGGTCGGCGTCGAGCGCGGTCGGCGGCTCCATCGCGACCTCGGCCGCGATCTGGAACAGGTGCGTGACCAGCATGTCGAGGGCGGCGCCGGTCTCGTCGTAGAAGTCCGCGCGGTCGGCCACGTCCAGCGTCTCGGGCACGTCGACCTGCACCTGCGCCACGTGCCGCCGGTTCCACACCCCGCCGAACAGCTCGTTGCCGAACCGGAGCACGTGCAGGTTCTGGGTCGCCTCCTTGCCGAGGAAGTGGTCGATCCGGAACACCTGGTCCTCGTCGAGGACCTCGTGCACCAGGGCGTCGAGCTCCTCGAACGACTCCGGGGAGGTGCCGTACGGCTTCTCGTAGACGACGCGCACGCCCTCGGCCATGCCGTGCGCGCGCAGGGCCCGCGTCGTGGGGGCGAACGCCGACGGCGGGACCGCGAGGTAGTGCACGACGGTGACGTCCCGGTCGTCGCCGCCCGCCAGGTCGCGTCGCGCGTCCCGGATCGCGTCGACGAGCTCGCCCGGGTCGTCCTCGGTGAACGTCAGCGCGTAGGACACGTGGCCGTCGAGGGCGTCGGCGTGCCCGGGCTCGCCGTGCTCCTCGAGCGAGGACCGGACCAGGTCGGCGAGCTCGTCGTCGCCGATCGGCTTGCGGCCCGTGCCGATGAGCGCCCAGCGCTCGGGCAGCAGCCCGCGCGAGGCGAGCTGGGCCAGGCCCGGGTAGACCATGCGCTCCGCGAGGTCGCCGCGGGCGCCGTGCAGGACGAACAGGACCGGCGTCTCGACCGGCGTCGTGGGTGCCATGCCGCGGCTCAGAGGGCGGGCGGGTCGGTGCGCTCCGGGTGCCGGACCGGCGGTTCGTGCGTGCCCTCGCGCTTCTGCTTCTCGAGGAAGTCGCGCGCCTTCGCGGTGGCCTGGTCGACCTTGCGGTCGGTGGAGTCCGAGGTGCGCGACTTGACCGCGTCGGCGGCCTTGTCGATCGCGCCCGCGATCTTGTCCTCGTTGCCGGCGACGGCCTTCTTGGCCTTGTCGACGAAGTCCCCGATGCCCATGTCCGCTCCCGTCGTGGCGCAGGTGGATGCCTGCCACGAGTCAACGTCGGGCCCCGGACCCCCGCAACCGGGCGGGGACCGGGCGCCGGCGACGCCCCGGATCGATCGGCAGCGGGCCCGGGGTGCGTCGGCGGGGTGAAGGTCCTGCGCCGGGCGTCGTCCGGAGCCCCGACCGGCGTGGCCTGCCCGTACCCTCGGGGCGTGACCCGCACCCGCAGCCCCCGCCGTCGCGTCGGATGCGTGGTCGGCCTGACCGCCGCCGTGCTCGTCCTCGTCGGCGGGACCCTGCTCGCCGACCGCGTCACCCACTCGATCGCCGAGGACGTCGCCGCCGACGCGGTGCGGTCCCAGCTCGGCGCCACCGACCCGCAGGTCGACGTCACCGGCTTCCCGTTCCTCACCCAGCTCGCCCGCGGCACGCTCGACGACGTGCACCTCACCGCCACCGGCGCGACGCTGCGCGGGCTCGACGTCACGGACCTCGACGTCGTCGCCACCGGGGTGGCGGTGCGGGAGCCGCGCGGCGCCGAGCACGTGGTCGCGACCGCGACCGTGCCGACCGCCGCGCTGGAGTCCCTGCTCCGCGAGCGCACCGGCTGGGACCTGGCGCTCACGGTCGACGGCGAGGCCCTCGTGGCCACCGGTGCCGTCGCCGGCGTCCCGGTCGGCGTGACGCTGACCCTCGCGCCCGCGGGTGCCGACGGGCTCGTCGCGACCATCACCAGCGCGTCGCTGGGCGGGTTCACGATCGACGCCGGGCTGCTCCCCGACGGCCTGGCCTCGCGGATCGCCGAGGTCGACGTGACCGACCAGCTGCCGGCCGGCGCCGAGGTGACCGGCGCCGTGGTCGAGGCGGACGGCCTGCACCTGACCGTCGAGCTCGCCGACGTGACCCTCGACAGCCTGTGAGCGGGTTCCTCGACGCCCTGCGCACGCTGCCCGGGGAGATCTGGGACCGCGCGACCACCGTCCAGCCCGCGCCGGGCCAGGCCGTGCTGCTCGGGACGCTGGCCGCCGCGCTGCTCTGCCTCGCCGTCCCGACGCTCTGGCACGTCTCCCGGCACCTGCTGACGATCGTGCACGAGGCGGCGCACGGCCTGGTCGCGGTGCTGTCCGGACGGCGGCTGTCCGGGATCCGGGTGCACTCGGACACCTCGGGCCTCACGGTGTCCGTGGGCAAGCCGCGCGGTCCGGGCATGGTGGCGACGGCGTTCGCCGGCTACGTCGGCCCCGCGGTGCTCGGCCTCGGGGCGGCGTGGCTGCTCGGCCGGGGGTACGCCGTCGGGCTGCTGTGGGCGCTGCTCGTCGTGCTGGTGCTCGTGCTGGTCCAGATCCGGAACTGGTACGGGCTGTGGGCGGTGCTCGCGACGGGCGTCGTGCTGGTGGGCGTCTCGTGGTGGGGGACCGCCGCGGTGCAGGTCGCGGTCGCGTACGCGGTGACCTGGTTCCTGCTGCTCGGAGCGCCGCGCGCGGTGCTGGAGATGCAGTCCCAGCGCCGGCGGGCGCGCGGCCGCGGGACCTCGGACGCGGACGTCCTGGCCCGGCTCACCCGGGTGCCGGGCGGCGTGTGGGTGACGGTGTTCCTGCTGGTGTGCGGCGGGGCTCTGGTGCTGGGCGGGTCGTGGATCCTGGAGCGGCCGCTGCTCTGAGGCCGGGGCGACCCGTGAGGTCGTCACATCCCGCTGAGGTCGTCACTCCTGCGTGACGACCTCACGCGCTGGTGACGACCTCACGACGAAGAGTCGGCCGCCACCGCGCAGCCGTCGAGCTGCCGGCCCATCGCGTCGTGCTCCGCCTGCGTCACCCACAACCCGTACGCCGCCTTCACCCGGACCTGCCGGACGACGTACGCGCACCGGTACCCCGTGCTCGGCGGCAGCCAGGTCGCCGCGTCGCCGTCGCCCTTCGCGCCGTTGGCCGGGCCGTCGACCGCGAGCAGGTTGGCCGGGTCGTTGGCGAACTGGCGGCGGGTCTCCGCGTCCCACTGCTGCGCGCCCTTCTGCCAGGCGTCGGACAGCGCGACGACGTGGTCGATCTGCACCTCTGCGCTGCGGGGGCCGCGCTCGAACTCGATCACCTCGTCGGTGTACGGGTCCGCCAGCGTGCCGGTGAGCACCACGCAGTCGTGCGTCCCGTCCTCGAACGTCACGTCCGTGAGGTCGCGGGCGAGCACGTCGTTGCGGGTGTCGCAGCCGTTGCGGTCGACGTCCGCCCACGCGGGGCCGAACTGCTCGCGGTCGTACCCGGTCTTCGGGGCGCGGCCCTTGACGTCCAGCCCGGCGAGCTCGGCGCGGGCGCGGTCGAGGTCGGCGGCGGTGACCGGGAACCGCGCGGACTCGCGGGCGTCCGACCACACCGGGATCCCGGCGCCGAGGGCCACCGCGACGACCAGCACCAGCCACACCCAGCCCAGCCGCCCGCCGGCGCGGCCCCTCCGGTCCCGCGCGGGCGGCCGGCGTCGCGGCGAGGCGGGGAGCGCGGAGCGGGTGGTGCGGGAGGTGCGGGTGGTGCTGGTCACCGCGGAACGGTCGCACACGGCACCGACACGACACCTCCTCCCGACCCGGCTCGGCGCGCCGCCCCGGAGCCACGCGGGCGGCCTAGCGTCGGTGCGGGAGGTGGCGCGGTGCGCACGAGGCGTGACCAGGGCGGACGCCCGTGGGCGGGAACCGCGGCGGCGGCCGCGCTCGTCGTGGCGGCGGGGCTCGCGACCGCGCGGTACGGCTCCGGGGCCGTCGGCGACGCGCTCGGGGACGCCCTGTACGCGGCGCTCGTGACGCTGCTCGTCGGGCTGGCCGTGCCCCGGTGGTCGACCCCGGCCCGGGCCGGCCTCTCGGTCGGGCTGTGCTGGGCGGTCGAGCTGGCGCAGCTCACCGGCGTCCCCGCGGCGGCAGCGGATGCGTGGCCGCCGCTGCGGTACCTGCTCGGCACGACGTTCGTGGCCACGGACCTGCTCTGGTACGCGGTCGGGGTGCTGCTCGCCTCGTGCGGCACGGCGCTCGCCTCCCGGGTCGGCGGCGCCCGGCGCGCCGCGGTCTCTCCAGGCTGACGCGGACGGGCCGCGCTGCGGGGGGGACCCGAGCGAGAGCCTGGGGACGACGCGCCGTCCGCGCACCTGTGGTCATCCGGGTGCGCCCGCGGCGTCGTGGTGACGCCGCGTCCAGGAGCGGGCCGGGGGCGCGGGACGCGGCGCCCCCGACCCGACGGCTACTCGCAGCCCACGCCGTCCCCGTCGCGGTCGAGCGCGGCGCGGTACCCCGGGTCGCCGGCGCGGACGGGCGCCGCGCCCGCGGCCCGGGCGGCGTCGCAGTTCTGGTAGTAGACGGCCCCGCTACCGGAGGACGCGGTGGTGCTCCCGCCGGCGGAGCCGGTGGACCTCGGCGCAGCCGCCGCGGCGGCCTCCCTGGCCGCGACGGCCGCCTCCCGGGCCGCGAGGTCTGCGGCGGTGGCGTCGAGCTCGGCACCGCGCTGGTCGAGCTGCGCCTGGAGCGCCGCGAGCTCGTCGGCGCGGGCAGTCTGCTCGTCCGCGGTGGTCTGCTGGGCGGTCTCGCCGTCGGTCAGCGCCTGCTCGCGGGCCGCCGCGTCGTCCTCGCGCGCGTCCAGGTCGGCGGCGCGGGCGTCCAGGTCGGCGGCCACGCCGTCCAGGCGCTCCTGCTCCGCGGCGACTGCGGCCCGCTCGTCGGAGGAGGCGGCGGACACGCTGCCCCCGCCCACCCCGATGCCGGTGACGAGTCCCACGACCAGCCCGGCGACGCCGAGCACGACCGCACGCCGCCGGCCGGCGGGGCGGACGGGCGCCGGCGCGGGCGGGCCGCCCGGCGTCGGCGCCCACGCGGCGGGCCCGGGGGGCGGCCCCGCCGGCGGCATCGCGGGGATCGCGGTCGTCGGGCGGGCGTCGGGTGCCGGGCCGGCGGGCCGGAAGTCGGAAGAGCGTGCCATGTCGTGGTCCCCCTGCGTCCGTGGGCCGCACCTGCGCGGCCGCGTCGAGGTGCTCATCGGCCGGCGCGCGGCCCGGGTTGAGGGGCCCCAGGTCCCGCGGTCGGTGACCGGGGGGTGCCAGCACCTGACGTAGCGGCGCCGCGAGGCGGGATCGGCCTCGCGCCCACTCGCCCGCCCCGCCAGACTGGCCGCGTGGTGCGCGAGCTCGTCGTCCTCGGGACGGCCTCCCAGGTCCCGACCCGCACGCGCAACCACAACGGCTACCTGCTCCGCTGGGACCGGGACGCGTACCTGTTCGACCCGGGCGAGGGCACCCAGCGCCAGCTCACGCTGGCCGGGGTCGCGCCCCCGTCGATCACCCGGATCTGCCTCACCCACGTGCACGGCGACCACAGCTACGGCCTGCCCGGCGTGCTGTCGCGGATAGTGCTGGACCGGGTGGAGCACCCGGTGCACCTGCACTACCCGGCGGAGGGCGAGGCGGTGGTGCGCGCTCTGGTCGGGCTCGCGACGCCGGGGCTCGACCTCCGGCTGCACCCGCACGGGGCGGCGGGCGACGTCGCGGAGGGGGTGTCCGTGGAGCCGCTGCGGCACCGGGTGCAGACGTTCGGCTACCGGGTGGCGGAGCCCGGCGGGCGCACGCTCCTGCCGGACCGGCTCGCAGCGGCGGGGATCACCGGGCCGGCGGTGGGTGAGCTGCAGCGCGCGGGGCGGCTCGGCGCGGGTGGCGGTCGTCATGGACACGGCCCCGTGCCCGGGCGCCGAGGCGCTCGCGGCGGGGGCCGACCTGCTGCTGGCGGAGTGCACGTTCGCCGACGAGGACGCGGAGCTCGCCGCGGAGTACCGGCACCTGACCGCGGGGCAGGCGGGGGCGCTCGCGGCGCGGGCCGGCGCGCGCACGCTGGTGCTCAGCCACTTCTCCGGGCGGTACGAGGACCTCGAGCCGCTCGGGGCGCAGGCGCGGGCCGCGGCGGGGTCGGCCGCGGTGCACGTGGCGCACGACCTGGACCGGTTCGGCCTGCCCCGGCGTCGCGCGACCGCGTGACGCGGGCTCAGTCCCGCCGCGGCGCCACCCCGCGCACGTCGTCCGCGGGGAACCGCCGCCGCGCCTCGGCCTGCTTGTCGAGCGTCGCGGCCAGGACGTCGACGCCGAGCACGTCCGCGAGCCGCAGCAGGTAGACCAGGACGTCGGCGATCTCCTCGCCCGCGCGCCGCCGGCGGTCGGGGTCGGCGAAGTGCGCCACCGCGTCGCCGGCGGGCAGCCACTGCACGAGCTCGGCCAGCTCGCCGACCTCCCCGACCAGGGCGAGGACGAGCGACTTCGGGTCGTGGAACTGCCCCCAGTCGCGCTCGTCGCTGAACTCGCGGATGAGCGCGGTCAGCCGGGCGAGGTCGCCGGGCCCGCCCCCGGTGGTCGATGCGTCGGTCACGCCCTCAGCCTGGCACGCCCGCGCAGCGGCTCACGCGAGGAGCCAGGTCGGGGAACGCAGGTAGCGCTCGGCCACCAGGACCGAGCCCGCCGGCTGCTCCGCACGGAGCGCGCCCGACGGGCCGCCGCGGGGGTCGGTCACGGTCCTCCCCAGCAGCTGCAGCCGGCGCAGCAGCGACAGCGCGCAGCCGTTCCGGGCGTCCTGCCGGGTCAGCGGCCGCACCTCCTGGTACCCGGACACCCACGCCTGCGCGCGGCCGGGCGCGTCGGGCAGGTGCTCGACGTACGACAGCGCGGCGGCCAGGTCGAGGAGGAACCAGGAGAACCCGCAGTCGTCGAAGTCGATCAGCGTGACGTCGTCGCCGTCGAGCAGCAGGTTGCCGGGCCGCAGGTCGGCGTGCACCAGGCCCCAGGAGTCGGGCGCGCGCGACGCCTCGCGGAGGGTGCCGAGGGCGGCGTCGCGCGCCCGGCCCAGCAGCGCGAGGTCGGCGGCGGGCAGGCGGGCCTGCTCCCACGCCCCCCACCGGCTCCCGGGTCCGACCAGGTCCGCGGGCTCCCACGTGGGCCGGACGAAGTCGCGGGGACGGTGGAAGCCCAGGGCGTGCTCGTGCAGCAGGGCGGCGGTGGTGCCGACGCGGCGGTGCCACGCCGCCGGGTCCGAGACACCGGGCCGCGCGTCGGACCCGGCGCCGGGCCCCGCGCCCGCGAGCGCGTCCTCCAGCGAGGGCCCGGGCACGTACCGCCAGGTCAGGCAGACCCAGTGCCGCTCCTCGTCGTCGGGCACCACGGCGACGTCCCGGCCGTCCACCGGCGGGACCACGACGGGCACCCGGACGGCGCCCGCCTCGCCCAGGGCGGTCATCCACGCCACCTCCGACTCGACCGCCGCGGTGTCCTCCATGTAGGCGGGCGGCGCGACCCGGGTGACCGCGACCGGCCGGCCGCCGACCGAGACCCGGAACGTCGCGTTGTGCGAGAGCGCCAGGAGGGCGATCGTCGTGCGGGTCGGGTCCCACCCCCACGCCGCGCACAGGGCGGCGTGCAGCCACCGTGGGGCGGGGGCGCCGACCGCCAGCCGCCCGAACGGCGGGTCCGGCTCCGCGAGCCCGGTGCTCCCGGGCGTGTCGTCGGTCGTCATGGTCTGCCCCCGGGTGCTCGCGTCGTCGCCGGGCCGTGCGGCCCGAGCCGAGTGTCGAGGGGCCGCGGCGCGCCGGGACAGGGCCCGCCCGGGATTTCACGCAGGTGTCACCCGGGACCGGCGGCGGTGACGCCGCGGAAACACCGCCGTCCCCGGGCCGCCTCAGACGCCGACGAGCGACGCGCTCACGTCCCAGAGCCGTCGGGCGAGGTCGGGGTCCGCGGCCTGCGGGGGCGGCACCGCGGCGCGGCCCTGCTCGAGGTACCCGCCGGGCTCCCAGTCGACGCCCGGGGTGCCGGCCGCGAGCGCCGCCAGGTAGCCGCCGCCCTGCTCCGGGGTGATCGTCAGCAGCCGGCGCAGAGGCGTGTGGTACACGAACCGCATCAGGCTGCTCGTCTCCTTCGCGAAGCTGGTGGCGACGATGCCCGGGTGGAACGCGACCGCGGCGAGGCCCTCGGGCCCGTACCGGCGCTGGAGCTCGACGGTGTGCAGGACGTTCGCGAGCTTGGCGTCGCCGTACGCGCGCTCGGGGCGGTAGCCGCGCTCGTTCCCGAGGTCGTCGAGGTCGATCCGGCCCCAGCGCGCGGCCGCGACGCTCGACGTCGCGATCACGGACGCCTGGCTCGCGACGAGCGTCGGGAGGAGGAGGTGCGTCAGCAGGAACGGCGCGAGGTGGTTCACCTGGAGGGTGCGCTCGAACCCGTCGACGGTGACCGCGCGCAGCCCCATGATGCCGCCGGCGTTGTTGGCCAGGACGTCGATCCGCGGGTAGGCCTCGCGCAGCTCGGCGCCCAGGCGGCGCACCTGGTCGAGCTCGGCGAAGTCGGCGAGGTGGTGCGGGGCACCGAGCTCCGCGGCGACGCCGGTGGTGCGCGCGGGGTCCCGCCCGACGAGCACGACCCGCTCGCCGTCGGCTGCCAGCCGGCGCGCCGCGGCGGCACCGATGCCGTCGCTGGCGCCCGTGATCACGATCGTCCGTCCGGGCACGGGGTCCTCCGCCGTCGGGGTGCCGACCCGGGTCCGGAGCGGTCCGCGACACCCTAGGGTGCTGCCGTGACCCCCGCCTCCCCGGCCGCCCGCCGTCGCGCCCGCACGTCCGCCGTCCGCACCTCCGAGCCCCGCCTGGTGCCGCCGGTGCTGGTCCGGGACCACCGCGTGCGGGTGCCCGTCGACCGCGAGGACCCGTCCCGGTACCCGACCCTCGAGGTGTTCGCGCGCGAGCTGGTCGACCCGGCCCGCGACGGCGAGGACCTGCCGCTGCTGCTGTTCCTGCAGGGCGGTCCCGGCGGCATGGGCCCGCGCCCGCTCGGCGGCGGCTGGTGGTCGACGGCCCTGCGCACGCACCGGGTGGTGCTGCTCGACCAGCGGGGAACCGGGCGGTCGTCCCGGGTCGACGGCCGCACGATCGCCCGGTTCGGCTCGGGCGAGGAGGCGGCCGACTACCTGGCGTGCTTCCGGGCGGACGCGATCGTCGAGGACGCCGAGGCGGTGCGCCGTGCGGTGTACGGCGGGCGGCGGTGGTCGACGCTCGGCCAGTCGTACGGCGGCTTCCTCACGCTGACCTACCTGTCCCGGCACCCCGAGGCGCTGACCGCCTGCTACGTGACCGGCGGCCTGCCGGGCATCACGGCGACGGCCGAGGACGTCTACGCCCGGACGTTCCCGCGGCAGGCCGCGCGGGTCGCCGCGTTCGCGCGTCGGTACCCGGAGGACGTCCAGCTGCTCGGGGCGCTCGCGGACCGGCTCGCCGCCGGCGACGTCGCCCTGCCCGACGGCGACCCGTTCACCGTCCGGCGGCTGCAGACCCTCGGCATGCCGCTCGGCATGAGCACCGGGGTGGACGCGCTGCACTGGCTGCTCGACACCGTCGACCTCGACGCGGACGGGGCGCCCGACGACGCGTTCGCGCTCGCGGTGCAGACGCAGACCGGCTTCGACGCGAACCCGCTGTACGCGGTGCTGCAGGAGGTCATCTACCACCAGGGCGAGCGGGAGGGCGGCTGGGCCGTGCAGGCCGAGCTCGACCGCCGGCCCGACCACGCGCCCGACGCCCGGCCGCTCGCGCTGACCGGCGAGGCGGTGTTCCCGTGGATGTTCGACGACATCCGGGCGCTGCGGCCGTTCCGGGCCGCGGCGGAGGCGCTCGCGGCCCGCACGTCCTGGCCCGCCCTGTACGACCCGGAGCGGCTCGCGGCCAACGAGGTGCCGGTCGCCGCCGTGCAGTACGCCGACGACCCGTACGTGGACCTCGACCTGGCGACGGCGACCGCGGACGGCGTCGGGAACGCGCAGGTCTGGGTGACCAACGAGTACCTGCACGACGGCCTCCGCGCCGCAGGCGACGTCATCCTGCCGCGCCTGACGGACCTGGCCGCGGGCCGCTGGACGGTCACCCGCCCCTGACCCGCGGGGCGGCGCGGTTGCGCCCGCCGCGCTCGGCCGGCCCCGCCTCAGAGCAGGCGGCGGGAGCCCGGGCGCACCACCCGGAGCCAGCGGTAGCCGTACGCGGGGAGCTCGACCTCGACCCGGCCGTCGGGGTCGACCTCGCACGCCCCGTCCTCCAGCAGGTCGACCAGGCGGACCGGGTCGTCGTCGCCCGCCGCGCTGCGCTCGGTCGCCGTCCCGTCCGCGGGTCCCGCGTCGCCGGGCTCGCGGACCAGGTCCCGCAGCCGCAGCGGCACGGTGACCGCCTCCGGACCGAGGTTGTGCACCGCGATCATCGACGCGTCCTGCCAGGACGACCGGTGCGCGAGCACCGCAGGGTGCGGCTGGTCGAGGATCTCGGCCCGCTCCGCCCAGCCGAGCTCCGGGCACTCCCGGTACCGGCGGACGAGGGTCTTCACGAACGACAGCAGCGAGTCCGGGTCCCGCCGCTGGTCCGCGACGTTGACGTGCGCGGGGGCGTACCCGCCGTCGGTGACCGGGCCGGCGAGCCGGCGCGGGGTCGCGGCTGAGAACCCGCCGTTGCGCCCGGACGTCCACTGCATCGGCGTGCGGACGGCGAGCCGGCCGTCGGCGGCGAGGTTCTCGCCCATGCCGATCTCCTCGCCGTAGAATAGCACGGGCGTGCCGGGCAGCGTGAACAGCAGGGAGTAGACCATCCGGATCCGGCGCGGGTCCCCGTCGAGCATCGGCGGCAGCCGGCGGCGCAGCCCGCGGCCGTAGAGCTGCATGTCCTCGTCGGGGCCGAACGCCGCGAACACCTCGGCGCGCTCGTCGTCGGACAGCTTGTCCAGGGTGAGCTCGTCGTGGTTCCGGACGAACGTCGCCCACTGCGCGTCGTGCGGGATGTGCGGGCGGTCGCGCAGGGCCTGCGCCAGCGGGCCGGCGTCCTGCCGGGCCAGCGCCAGGTACATCTGCTGCATGGCCACGAAGTCGAACTGGAGGTTGAGCTCGTCGCCCTCGGCCGACCCGTCGCCGTCCCGGTCGCCGAAGAACATCCGCTGCTGCTCGTACGGCAGGTTGACCTCGCCCATGAGGATCGCGTCGCCGGTCCGCCGGCTCAGGAACGACCGCAGCGCCTTGAGGAACTCGTGCGGGTGCTCGATGTCGTCGTGCGGGGAGTTCGCGGCGTCGGCGAGCATGAACGGCACCGCGTCCACCCGGAACCCCGACAGGCCGAGCTCCGCCCAGTAGCCGACGACCTTGGCGATCGCGTCGCGGACCTGCGGGTTCGCCGTGTTGAGGTCGGGCTGGTGCCGGTAGAACCGGTGCCGGTACCAGGCGCCGGCCTGCTCGTCGTACGTCCAGATGCCCTGCTCCTGGTCCGGGAACACCACCTCGTCCGCCGTGGGCGGCGGCTCGTCCGTGCGCCAGACGTAGAAGTCCCGGAACGGGTTGTCGGGGCTGCTCCGCGCGGCCTTGAACCACGGGTGCCGGTCGGACGTGTGGTTGACGACCAGGTCGGCGATCACCCGGATGCCCCGGTCCTTCGCCGTGCGGATGAGCTCGACCAGGTCGCCGGCGTCACCGAGCCGCGGGTCGACCCCGAAGAAGTCGGTGATGTCGTAGCCGTCGTCCCGGTCGGCGGTCGGGTAGAACGGCATCAGCCACAGGCAGGTGACGCCGAGGTCGGCCAGGTGGTCGAGCCGCTGCACCAGCCCGGGGAGGTCGCCGACGCCGTCGTCGTTCCAGTCCATGAACGTCTCGACGTCGAGGCAGTAGACGACGGCGTTCTTCCACCACAGGTCCCCGGTGTCGCGGATCCTCATGCGGCGTCCGTCCCCTCGGTGCCGGCGTCCACGGCCCGCAGCGCGGGGAGCAGGTGCTCGGCGGCGAGGTCGATGAACGCGTCCAGCGACGACGGCGGGTGCGTCACCGTCGGCGCGGCGTCGTCGTGCTTGCCGTGGTCGGGCCGGACGTCGGTGGCCACCTGGTGCAGGTAGACCTCGTCGAAGCCGACCTCGACCAGCTCGACCAGGCGGTCCCGGAGCCGGGCGGGGTCGTGCTCGATCACCACCCCGGTGCTCAGCGTGTCGTCGTCCACGGTGGCGGCCAGCTCGTCGAACGCCTCGGGGGTCGCGATGTCCCACGAGGCCGGCGGCCCGGCGGCGTTGCCCGCCCACTGCTCGCGCGCCAGCCGCCAGGCCTCGTCGGGGTCCGACGCGTAGGACACGTGCACCTGGAGCGCGACGGGCCCGCGGCCGCCCGCGTCCCGGTACTCCCCGACGACGCGACGCATCGTCTCGAGGTCCTGGTTGACCGTGACGAGGCCGTCGGCCCAGTCGGCGTGCGCCCGGGCTGTCTCCGGCGTCACGGCGGGGCCGATCAGCCGGGGCGGCACCTCGGGGAGCGTCCACAGCTGGGCGCGGTCGACCGTGACCAGCCCGTGGTGCGTGACATCCTCGCCGGCGAGCAGCGCGCGGATGATCTGCACGCACTCGCGCAGCCGGGCGTCGCGCTCCGGCTTCGGCGGCCACGGGTCGCCGGTGATGTGCTCGTTCATGTTCTCGCCCGAGCCGAGCGCGACCCAGAACCGCCCCGGGTACATCGCGGCGAGGGTGGCGGCCGCCTGGGCGATGATCGCCGGGTGGTAGCGCTGGCCCGGCGCGTTGACGGTGCCGAACGGCAGCCGGGTGGTGGCCAGCGCGGAGCCGAGCCAGGTCCAGGCGAACCCGGAGTGGCCCTGGTTCGTGCCCCACGGCGCCCAGTGGTCGGAGCACATGGCGGCGTCGAAGCCGGCCTCCTCCGCGTGCTGGACGGCCGCGAGGAGTGCGGACGGGTGGACCTGCTCGTGCGAGCTGTGGAAGCCGACGCGGGTGGTCATGCCCCCTGTTCCTACCGGCTGCGGCGCCGGTCCGCGCGGCGAGCGGGCGCCCGGCGTCCGGGCCCGGGCCGCGCCGACCGGCGGCTCAGCCCGCCTCGGCCGGACCGCCGCCGGCGTCGTGGCCGTCGTCGAGCAGGCGCTCGAGCAGGCTCGCCCCCCGGACCTCGCCCAGGCTGAGGAACGTCTCGATCCGCTGGAGGCCGTCGATCTGCCACAGCGACTCGAGCAGCAGGGCCTGGAGGTGCGCGTGGTCCCGCAGCCGGAACCGGGCGATGAGGTCGTAGGTGCCGGTGACGGCGACCAGCTCCTCGAGCTCCGGGACCTCGTGCAGGTCGGTGAGGATCTGGGCGAGGTCCGCGCCGGGCGCGATGCTGATCGGGATGTAGGCGAGCACCGGGAAGCCGAGGGCCGCCCAGTCGACCGACACCGTGTAGCCGCGGATGACGCCGGCGCGCTCCAGCCGGGCGATGCGCTCGCCGACGGCCGGGCCCGACATCCTGATCTCGCGCGCGAGCTGGCGCTGCGACGCCCGCGGATCCGCGGCGAGGCGGCGCACCAGCTCCCGGTCGATGTCGTCCAGCGGCACCGGCGGTCCCTGCCGCTCGATGAACCCGGCGAGGCCGGACATCGAGTTGCGCCGTGCCGGGGCGGGCGCGGCGGTCCTGCGGCGACCGGCGCGGCGCGGGGCCTCGCCGGAGCCGGCTTCCGACCCGGACCCCGGACCGCGCGGTGTCACGGGGTCCACGCGGCGGGCAGGTCGGCCTCCGCCATGATCCGCGGGAACCCGGGCATGGACACCTCCGGTTGCAGGTAGCGCGCGACGTACAGCCCGAAGAATGTCGTACCGGCGGCCCCCGCGGCCTCCCGACCCGCCGGTGCGGGCGGCCGCAGCAGCAGGTGGGTGGCGCCGGCGTCGGACCAGGCAGTGACCAGCGCGCGGTCCCGGTCGAGGTCGCCGGTGAGGTCGGCGACGCCCGGCTGGACCTGGACGTCGGCGCGCGCCCGGCCGGCCTCCTCGACCAGGACCGGCAGCCCGTCCCCCGCGCCCGGCACCGGGCGGGTCAGCCACACCGGCACGTCCACCTGGGCGGGGACCGGCGTCACGGCGACGTGCGTCGGCATGCCCGCGCCCATCACGCCGCTCGGCACGCTCCACCGCGAGCCGCGGTGCCGCACGGGCCGGCCGGACCAGCACGCGCGCAGCAGCGCCAGGTCCTCGGCGGCGGCCGCGTCGTCCAGGCCGCCCGGGTCCACGACGGCGACGACGCGACCGGCGCTGAGGTGGTCGAGGACGGCGACCTCCTCGGCGAGGGTCACGGGGTTCTCGGTCCCGAGCAGCAGGCGGACCAGGACCCGCGCGTCCCGAGTCGTCGTCGCGACCTCGGCCGCGGCGGCGCTGCCGGTGTCGGCGGGCCCGGTCTCGGCGCGCTCGGCGCCGGCCGGCGGCTCCAGGAGCACGCCGAACACGCCGGCCGCGGCGGCCGGGGCCACGTCGGCGGGGTCGCTGAGCAGGGCGCCGATCCTCATGCTGCCTCCACGTTCTCCAGCTGCGGCAGCACCTCGTCGGCCAGCCGGCCGAGCATGCGGCGCACCGCGGGCGCCGGGGCGCCCTCGATGATGACCCGGAACACGACGTCGTCGACGCCCGCGGCGTGCACCTCGTGCAGGCCGTCGGCGACCAGCGCCGCCGGGCCCACGATCGACGTCGCGACCGCCTGGCCGACCGCCTTGTCGAGGTCCGCGCGGAAGTCCATCGCCTCCGTCGACTCCTGCTGCGCCACGCTCCAGCCCAGACCCGCGTAGAGCACGTAGCTCGCGCGCTGCCAGTCCAGGACGGCCTCGGCCTCGTGCCGGTCCTCGGTCAGCCAGACGTTGCGCAGCGCCGCCACCCGGGGGCGGACCCCGCCCGGCCGGCCGGCCTGCTCCCAGCCCTCCCGGTGCGCGGCCGCGAGCTCGGCCACCAGCGACAGCGGGTTGGCACCCGAGAGCAGCACGCCCTGCCCGCGCGCACCCGCCCGGGCGACGCCCTTCGGCGTGGCCGACCCGTTCCAGACGGTCGCCCCGGCGGGCACGGCGAGGCGCTGGAGCTCGGCCAGGCCCGCGCGGTGCGCGGGCACCCGGTCCTGGCGGCGCACGCCCTTGCCGTCGAACTCGACGTCGCGGTAGCCGAGACCCACGCCCACGTCGAGCCGGCCGCCGGAGCGCCGCGCGATGTCGGCGGACAGCCGGGCGACGCGGCCGGGGTCCTGGAGCGGCAGCAGCATCATGCCGGTGCCCACCCGGAGCCGGGTCGTGGCGGCGAGCAGGCCGGCCGCGACCGGGAGCAGCGCCGGGCAGTACCCGTCGTAGAAGAAGTGGTGCTCCGACAGCCACATGCCCTCGTAGCCGAGGTCCTCCAGCAGCCGCGCGTCCTCGACGAGCTCGCGGTAGGGGGTGGTGGGGTGCCGGGGCGTGCTCGCGGTGGCCTGCAGGCAGTAGAGCCCGACGCCGAACTTCACGGTGCCTCCTGGGTGTCGATGCGCTCGGCAGCGTAGGGCGCGCGTGTTTCATATGTGAGTCCGGATGTCGGTTGCGCTTTACATATGCGTAGCGTGCGCCTGGTTCCATCGGCATGTGACATCTTCGACCTCGACCGACGCCTCGTTCGTCACCGGCGGCGCGAGCGGCCTCGGGCGCGCCGTGTGCCTCCGGCTCGCCGCCCGCGGGGACCGCGTCACGGTGGCCGACCGCGACGCCGACGGCGTAGCCGGCACCGTCGACCTGGTCCGCGCCGCGGGCGGCTCCGCGGAGGGCGTCGTGCTCGACGTGACGGACGCCGGGGCCGTCCGGGCCGCGGTGCGCGCCGCCGACGAGGCCGCGCCGCTGACCACCGTCGTCGCCTGCGCCGGCATCGCCCGGCCGACCTCCGCGTTCGACGACGACCTGGCGGCCTTCGACGCCACGATGGCCGTCAACGTCCGCGGCACCTACGTGGTCGTCCAGGCCGCTGCCGCCGTGATGGTGCCGCGGCGGGCGGGCAGCATCGTGACGATCGGATCGACCTCCTCGTTCACCGCGTCGTCGACGCCGATGCTCGCGTACGACATGTCGAAGGCGGCGGTGAAGCTGCTGACCCAGGCGGCCGCCCGCGAGCTGGGTCCGCACGGCGTCCGGGTCAACGGCGTCGCTCCCGGCACCATGGACACGCCGCTGATGCGGGGGCTGGGCGCCGACGAGGAGGGGATGGCGGCGCTCGCGGCGGCCCGGATCCCGCTCGGGCGGCTCGGGCTGCCGGCCGAGGTGGCCGGCGCCGTGGCGTTCGCGTCCTCGCCCGAGGCGTCCTACCTGACCGGGCACGTGCTCGTGGTCGACGGCGGGTGGCTGGCGTGACCGCGGCGGTGCGGGTCGCGCTCGTCACCGGCGCCGGGGCGGGCATCGGCGCCGCGATCGCCCGGCGGCTCGCCGCCCGTGGGGACCGGGTCGTCTGCGTGGACCGCGACGCCGCGGCGGCCGCGGCCGTCGCCGCCGAGGTGGGCGGGCTCGGGGTCACGGCCGACGTGGCCGCGGACGGGGTCGGCGACGAGGTCGTGGCGCGCGCGGTCGAGCGGTTCGGCCGGCTCGACGTGGTCGTGACCAGCGCCGGCATCGAGCGCACCGGGCCGGCGTCGACGCTGCCGACCGCGACGGTCCGGGACTCGCTCGCCGTCAACGTGCTCGGCTCCTACGACGTCGCGACCGCCGCGGGGCGCCGGTTCCAGCAGCAGGGCGAGGGCGGCCGGGTCGTGCTGGTCGGCTCGGTGAACTCGCTGCGCGCGCTCCCGGGGCAGGCCGCCTACGCGACGTCGAAGGGTGCGGTGCTGATGCTCGCGCGGGCGCTCGCGGTCGACTGGGCGCTCGACGGCATCACGGTCAACGTCGTCGCGCCCGGGGTCACCGACACCGCGATGTCCGCCGGGTCGCTCGGGGACCCCGCGCGCCGGGAGGCGCTGCTGGTCCGGGTGCCGATGCGGCGCCCGGGGCGACCGGAGGACGTCGCGGAGGCGGTGGCGTTCCTGTCGGCGCCGGAGAACGGGTACGTCACCGGCGTCTGCCTGCCGGTCGACGGCGGCTGGTCGGCGGCGGGATGACGGGCTGGGCGGTCGGCGCGAAGCTCCCGCACACCGGCGGGGCGGCGACCGGCACGGCGGTGCGCGCCGCGGCCGTCGCGCTGGAAGAGGCCGGCTTCGACTCGATCTGGGTCAGCGACCACGTCGTGCTGCCCGGTGCGGTCTCGTCCGCGTACCCGTTCGCGGCCGACGGCGTCGCCCGCTGGGCCACGGACGTCGCCTACCTCGAGGCCCTGCTCACGCTCACCACCGCGGCGGCGGTGACCACCCGGGTCCGGCTCGGCACCGCCGTGCTGGTGCTGCCGCAGCGGCAGCCCGTGCTGCTGGCCAAGCAGGCCGCGAGCCTGGACGCGCTGTCGGGCGGCCGGCTGGAGCTCGGCGTCGGCACCGGCTGGCTCCGCGAGGAGTTCGCCGCGCTCGGCGCGCCCTTCGACCGCCGGGGCCGGCTGACCTCGGCGGCCATCGGCGTGCTGCGGGACTGCTGGACCGGCCGTCCGCCGGGGCGCCCCGAGGGCTGGGCCCCGGGCGAGCACCCCCTGCCCGACGGCCTGCTCGTCCTGCCGGCCCCGGCGCGCCCGATCCCGCTGCTGGTCGGCGGGCACTCGCCCGCGGCGCTGCGCCGGGCGGGGGCCCTCGGCGACGGCTGGCTCGCCCAGCAGTCCGCGCCCGACCTGGACCCGGCCGCGCTGGCCCGCGAGATCCGCGAGGTGCGCCGGCACGCCGCGGAGGCCGGCCGCGACCCCGCGGGGCTCCGGGTCGTGCTGCGCGTCGCGGACTCCGCGGGGCGGTGCGCGGAGGTGGCGGGCCGGGTGGCCGACCTGCGCGCGGCGGGCGTCCAGGAGGTCGTGGTGGACACGGACCCGCACGGCGACCCCGCCGCGGACTGCGCGGTGCTGCGCGCGGCCGGGGCCTGACGGGCCGAGCGGTCAGTACCCGGCGCGCCGCGCCCCGTCCGGCGCGCCGTCGGCCGGCCCGCGGGGCGACCACCGCGCCACCGCGCCCCGGGCGGCGCCGCCGAGCAGCCCGGCGTCCGTCCCGACCACCACGTCCGTGAACCCGAGGGCGACGAGCCGCTCCGCCCGGTCGTGGTCGCCGGCGAACGCCCCCGAGCGCACCCCGGCCGCCCGGCAGGCGGCCACCACCTCCGGGAGCGGCGCGCCGGGCGCGTCGTCGGCGAGCAGGTCGTCGACGGTCCGCCCGAGCGCGAGCGCCAGGTCGAACGGACCCACGAACACCATGTCGAGCCCCGGGGTCGCGGCGATCGGGCCCGCCGCGGCGAGCGCCGCGGCCGTCTCGACCATCACCGCGCACCGCACGCGGGCGTTCGCCTCGTCCGGGGTCGGGGCGGCCCGGCCCACGAGCGGTGCCGCGGGGCCCCAGCTCCGCTGCCCGAGCGGCGGGTACCGGCACGCGCGCACCGCCGCGGCGGCCTGCTCCGGCGAGTCGACCAGCGGCACGACCACGCCGTCGGCCCCGGCGTCGAGCGCCCGGCCGATCCCGGCGGCGCGGTCGTCGGCCACCCGCACCCACGTCGGCACGGGCGTGCCGAGCAGCGGCAGGACCGCGGCGAGGTCGCCGTCCGACCAGGTGCCGTGCTGGGCGTCGAGGACCAGCCACCCCGGCTCCGCCGCCGCGAGCAGCCGGAGGATCGCGGGGTCGGCGAGGGAGCTCCACAAGCCGATCGTCGGAGAGTCGTCGTGCAAGACCATGACCGGACCCTAACTTGCGTTCGGCAGGTTCAACCGCCGAACGGCTAGCACTTAGCAGGTCCGTAACAGTCCACGACTTCCGACGTAACGCGGCGTGGCTACCGTCGGGGCGATCGACAGCGCGCTCGCCGCCCGGACCGGGTGGCCGGCGCACGCCGGGGGAGAGAAGAGAACCGATGGACTCGCACGGAGCGCGGTCGTGACCGCGCCGACCACGCCGACCATGCCGGCCGCCACGCTCGACCGCGCGCGGCGGCTCGCCGCCACCGCTGCGGCGGTGCCGGGCTCGGGCATCCGCGAGATCGTGATGCTCGCGTACGGGCGGACCGACGTGGTGCACCTGGAGATCGGCGAGCCCGACTTCGCGACCCCGTCGCACGTCGTCGCGGCCGGCGACGCGGCCCTCGCCACCGCCAACCGCTACACCCCGAGCGCCGGGGTCCCGGCGCTGCGGGCCGCGATCGCCGAGCGGCTGCACGGCCGGTACGGCGTGACCGACGACCCGGAGCGCGTGATCGTCAGCCAGGGTGCGGTCCAGGGGCTTGCCGCCGTGCTCGCCGTGCTCGTGGAGCCGGGGGACGAGGTGCTCGTCCCGGACCCCGCGTGGCCGAACTACGAGATGCAGACCCTGCTGCTCGGCGGCGTGCCGGTGCACTACCCGCTGCGGCCCGAGCGCGGCTTCCGGCCCGACCCGGCCGAGGTCGCGTCGCTGATCACCCCGCGCACCCGGGCCCTCGTGCTGAACACCCCGTCGAACCCCACCGGCGCGGTGCTGGAGCCCGTCCTCGTCCGGTCGCTGGTCGAGGCCGCGGTCGAGCACGGCGTCACCGTGGTCGCCGACGAGGTCTACGACGAGATCGTCTTCGACGGCGTGCACGCGAACGCCGCCGCGATGGCCCCGGACGACGTGGTGAGCGTCTTCAGCTTCTCGAAGACCTACGCGATGACCGGGTCGCGCGTCGGCTACCTCACCGCCCCCGCCTGGCTCGCGCCCACCCTGGCCCGGGTCCAGGAGCCGCTGCTGTCCTCGGTGTCCGCCGCCTCCCAGGCCTCGGCGCTCGCCGCGCTGCGCGGCCCCCAGGACGCCGTCGGCCGCATGGTCGCCACCTACCGCGACCGGCGCGACCTCGTCGTCGGCCGCCTCGCCGCGGCCGGCATCCCCGTCGACGCGCCTGCCGGCGCGTTCTACCTCATGCTGCCGCTCGCGGAGGGCGCCGACGCGCGCGCCGCCGCGCTCGACCTCGTCGACCACGGCGTGGCTCTCGCCCCCGGCACCGCGTTCGGCCGCACCGCCCGCAGCCACCTGCGGCTGTCCCTCGCGTCCTCGGCCGAGGACCTGACCGCCGGGGTCGACCGGTTCGCCGCGTGGCACGCGGCGACCGGTGGAGGCCTGCGATGACCCAGGGAGCCACCGTGACCGACACCCGTCCCGCGCCCGCCGCGCACGCGACCGACCCCGGCCGCGCGCCGGTCATCTCCTTGCGCGGCCTGCGCAAGTCCTTCGGGCCGCTCGAGGTGCTCGGCGGCATCGACCTCGACGTGCACCCCGGCGAGCACGTCGTCCTGCTCGGCCCGTCGGGGTCCGGCAAGTCGACCCTGCTGCGCAGCATCAACCTGCTCGAGCGCCCGACCGGCGGGTCGCTGGTCGTGGACGGCCACGAGTACGGGACCGCCCTGCCCGGCGCCGCGCACCCCCGGGGCAGCGCCCTGCAGCTCCGGCGCACCGTCGGCATGGTGTTCCAGCAGTTCAACCTGTTCCCGCACCTCACGGCGCTCGACAACGTCGCCCTGCCGCTGCGCTCCGTCCGCGGCATGCGGCGCCGGGAGGCGGAGGAGCGCGCCGCGCGCGACCTCGACCGCGTCGGCCTGCTGGCACGCGCCGGGCACTACCCCGCGCAGCTGTCCGGCGGGCAGCAGCAGCGGGTCGCGATCGCCCGCGCCCTCGCGCTCGACCCGCAGGTGATGCTGTTCGACGAACCCACCTCCGCCCTCGACCCCGAGCTCGTCGGGGAGGTGCTGCGCACCATCCGCGAGGTCGCCGAGTCCGGCATGACCATGGTCGTCGTCACGCACGAGATCGGGTTCGCCCGCGAGATCGGCGACCACACGGTCTTCCTGGAGCACGGCCAGGTCGTCGAGACCGGCGGCCGGGAGTTCTACACCGAGTGCCGCAGCCAGCGCGCACGTGACTTCCTCCAGGCGGTGAAGTGATGGACTGGTCCCTCGTCTGGGAGTACCGGCAGCAGCTCGTCGACGGGCTCCTCGTCGCGATCCGGGTCTCCGCGACGGCGCTCGTGGTCTCCGTGGTGCTCGGCATGCTGCTGGCGCTGCTACGCATGGCGCGGGCGCCGTTCTCGTGGATCGCCGCGACGTACATCAACGTCTTCCGCGGCATCCCCGCGCTGGTCAGCGTCATCTGGGTGTACTTCGGCGTCTCGCTCGCCTTCGACGTCTCGTTCACCGTCTACCAGGCCGGCGTCATCGCGCTGTCGCTGCTCTACTCCGCGTTCCTCGCGGAGATCTTCCGCTCCGCCCTCACCGCCGTCCCGCCGGGCATGCGGGAGGCGGGCCAGGCGCTGGGGCTCCGGCCGAGCCGGATCTTCTTCTCCGTCGTGCTGCCGCAGGCCGGCAAGATCGCGCTGCCGAACATCGGCAGCATGTTCATCGGCATGGTGAAGGACACCTCCACCTTCACCGTCATCGGCCTGCTCGAGGTCGTCCGCGTCACGCAGAACCTGGTCAGCACCACCTTCCAGCCGTTCGTGCTCTACACCGCGGCCGCCGGCATCTACGTCGTCGCGGCCTTCGTCGTCGACTTCCTGTTCCGCCTCGTCGAGAAGCTGCTGTCCAGCCCGCCCCAGGGCCGGCTCGCCCGCGCCCTGCGCGCCCGGCGGCGCGCCCGCGTCGAGGAGCTCATCGCCACCACCAGCGCCACCCCCGGCCCTCGCGAGCCCGCGACGGTCTGACCCCATCCGGCGCCGACCCCCGCGGCGCCGGGCCGAGAAGGGATCCCCTCCGTGCGACTGACGACCTCACGCCACACCCGACGCGCCGGCGCCCTCGGTGCCGCGCTCGCCCTGGCCGGCCTGCTCGCCGCGTGCGGCGGCACCGCCGACGCCGGGTCCTCCGACGGCGGGTCCGCCGCCGCGGGCGACGACCTCGGCCTGCTCGCCGACGGCACGCTCACCGTGGGCATGAACCTGCAGTTCCCCCCGGAGATGTACCTCGACGAGGAGGGCGAGCCCGCCGGCTACGACGTCGACCTGCTGAACGCCCTGGCCGACGAGCTCGGCCTCGAGCTCGAGATCCAGAACCTGGACTTCAACGGGTTGATCCCCGGCCTGCAGAGCCGGCAGTTCGACCTGGTGTCCGTCGGCCTCACCGCCACCGACGAGCGCAAGCAGGTCGTCGACTTCTCCCGCGCGTACGTGCCGTACACCAGCGTGCTCGCGGTGGCGGACGGCGACGACGCGGTGTCGTCCGTCGAGGACGTCGACGTCAGCGGGACCGTGATCACCGCGCTGCAGGGCAGCTCCGGCGAGCAGCTGGCGACGGCGACGTTCCCGAACGCGACCGTGTCCGGCTTCCCCGACCAGAACGCCGCTCTGCTCGAGGTCGCCACCGGCCGCGCGCAGGCGTCCGTGCTGGAGGACTACATCCTCGCCCAGTACATGAAGGCCAACCCGGGCCAGGTCCAGAAGGCGGAGCTGCCCGAGCCGCTCGACATCGGCTACGGCTCCTGGGCCGTCCAGAAGGGCAACACCGCCCTCGTCGAGGCGCTGGACGGCTTTCTCTGCGAGCAGCAGACGGGCGGGGGGCTCGCCGCGCTCTACGAGAAGAACTTCGAGGTCCCGGCCGACGACTTCCCGGAGATGCCGTCGGGCTGCTGACGCCGCACCAGCCCCGCGGTCCCGACGCCCGCGCCGTCCGTCCCCCGGCGGCGCGGGCGTCGCCGTCCGCCGGGTGCGGGCGACGTCACAGCGGTCCTGGGCCCTCCGCCGGGGTCCGGTGCCGGCGGACGACGTAGGCTCGTGCGACGTGGCGACCTTCTCCGCCGTGACGCGCGCGCACATCCTCCAGGCCATCGCCGAGCACGACTCCCGCGGGGCCGAGGCCTTCCTCGGCGTCTACGGCTTCCCCGCCGGCGGCGGCTTCTTCCTCCACGAGGACCGCCCCTACCCGGCGACGGCGATCCTCGGGGTCGCGCACCGGTTCGCGACCGGGCGGCTCGCCGGCGCCGACGAGTTCCACGGCGGCGAGGACGCGGCGCAGGCGCTGCTCGCCCGGCGCGGGTTCGACGTGCCGCAGGCCGCTGCTGCGGCGCGCGCCGCCGCCCCGGCCCGGGCG